>WUAK01000228.1 GCA_009827205.1 Phycisphaeraceae bacterium
TTGTTCGACTTGCTGGTCGCCTTGTCTGTCGCTGTGACCTTCAGGATGCCGTTGGCATCGATGGCGAACTCGACCTCGATCTGAGGAGTGCCGCGCGGCGCTGGGGGGATGTCAGCGAGCTCGAACTGGCCGAGTGTCCGGTTGTCACGCGCAAACTCTCGCTCGCCTTGGAGCACGTGGATCTGCACGCTGGTCTGGTTGTCCGCCGCGGTTGAGAAGGTCTCCTTCTTCGACGTCGGGATCGTGGTGTTGCGCTCGATGAGCTTTGTCATCACGCCACCTTGCGTCTCGACACCCAGGCTAAGCGGGGTCACGTCGAGCAAAAGAACGTCCTTGACGTCGCCCTGGAGCACGCCGCCCTGGATCGCGGCGCCGATGGCCACGACCTCGTCAGGGTTCACACTCTTGTTGGGCTCCTTGCCAAAGATCTCCTTGGCCATCTCCTGAACCTTGGGGATCCTGGTCGAACCACCGACGAGCACGATCTCGTCGATCTTGCTGGCGTCGAGCTTCGCGTCACGCAGCGCTGCCTCGCAGGGTGCGCGGAGCCTGTCGAACAGGTCCGCACAGAGCTCCTCGAACTTGCTCCTGCTGAGCGAGATCTGAAGGTGTTTCGGACCGTTCTGATCGGCGGTGATGAAGGGCAGGTTGATCGAGGTCTCCTGCATGGTCGAGAGCTCGATCTTGGCCTTCTCAGCGGACTCCTTGAGGCGTTGCATCGCCATCGCGTCGCCGGAGAGGTCGATGCCCTCTTGCTTCTTGAACTCGCTGACGAGGTGATTGATGAGGCGTTGGTCCCAGTCGTCACCACCGAGGTGGGTATCACCGTTGGTTGAGAGCACTTCGAAGACACCGTCGCCGACGTCGAGGACGGAGACATCGAAGGTACCACCACCAAGGTCGAAGACCGCGATCTTCTCGTTGGTCTTCTTCTCGAGGCCGTAGGCGAGAGCCGCCGCGGTTGGTTCGTTGATGATGCGCTCGACCTTGAGGCCCGCAATCTCGCCCGCGTCCTTGGTCGCCTGGCGCTGCGAGTCGTTGAAGTACGCGGGAACGGTAATGACCGCGCGGTCAACCGTTTCGCCCAGGTAGTCCTCAGCGATCTTCTTGAGTTCCTGGAGCAGGAACGCTGAGAGCTGCTGCGGGGTGTACTCGTTGTCCTTCACGCGGACGGAGACGAAGTCGTCGCCCGATCCGTGAACGACCTCGTAGGGGACGCCCTTTTCTTCCTCGGCGACTTCCGAGGCGCGTCGGCCCATGAATCGCTTCATCGAGTAGATGGTGTTCTTGGGGTTGGTCACCTGCTGGTGCTTGGCGGGCTGGCCGATCAGCCGCTCGCCTTTGTCAGTGAACGCAACGACGGACGGCGTGGTGCGGTTGCCCGAGCTGTTGATGAGCACCTTCGGGTCGCCGCCTTCCATGAGCGCGACAACCGAGTTCGTTGTGCCAAGGTCGATGCCGATGATTTTGGACATAAGTCAATACCTCCGATTCCGCCCCGCCTAAGCGAGGCCAGGAAACAGATTGCAAGGTGGGTGCCAACCCGAGAATCGGCGTTTTCGAGGTCCAAACGCTCCTTTCGACCGCCCGATTGGGCGCTGCCCGCCTAGCTGCTGCCGATCTGGCAGACCCGCTAGGCTGGCACTGTGACACCTCCAGCCGGGGCGGATAGCCCCCCACATGTGATGGTCGTCGGCGGCACCGGGATGCTTGCAGGGGTTTGCCGAGAGCTGGCCGGACGTGGGAGCCGGCTGTCGGTTCTGGCGCGCCGCCCTGCTGACCTCGGTACGGAGGTAACTTGCTACACCTGTGACTACACGGACACCGAGTCCTTCGAAGCGGCTGCGAGCGATGCGACCCGACAGGACGGCGAGCCCTCGCTTCTCATCACATGGATCCACGCCACCGCTCCAAACGGCACCGACCAGATCCACTCGTGGACGAACCCAGCAAGGCACATCCGCGTGCTGGGCAGCGCGAGCGCGAACAAACCCGCCCCGGTTCAATCCGAGGCGGGCGTTGAGCATGTCATTCTTGGTTTCGTCGTTGGTTCGGCCGGGAGCCGATGGCTCACGAACAAAGAGATCTGCGAAGGCGTGATGCGCGCCGTTGATCACCCTCAGCCCCGCACAGTCGTTGGTGTGCTTGAACCTTGGGAGAAGCGCCCGTCGTGATTCTGCACTCAGCCGTGCTTCGCCGACTTCTTCGAGTTCCAGAGACGGAAGCCGCGAATCAGTGTGCAAACAAAGACAACCGTCGAAGCTGCTGTGATGACGATCATCTCGCTGCTCTGGACTTCCATTACGAGGCTCGCAGCGCCAGCGACCCAGAGACCAGCCCAAGCAACGAGGATCATCGAGCCGAGCCTCCGCATGCCTGCTGCGGGCGAGAACGTCATACCAAGACCCGCGAGCACCGCGAGGGCCTGACCGCCTGCGATGACCGCACCAAGTTGTCCCTGGTAGTGCAGACCGAACGCCGGGAACGTGAGATCGCCGAGGCGAGCGCTGAAGAACTCGGCCATGCCGCCCTTGTACACCTGCTCGGCGAAGATGATCAGCTTGGAAGCGGTGCCCAGCGCAAAGAGCCAGACGACGGCCGAGACGACCATCTGGATCACACCTCGGTTGAACTTCTGCCTGATCCCGAGCTTCTTGCTGTCCTCCGAGTTTCGGCTCGTAAGGCCGAAGGTCGGACGTCCTGTGGATGCGGTGGACATGGGCTGCTCCTGTGCTGTCTGGCCGGGTCCTACCCCGGATCCGGCATCTGCATTCATCGGATCTGCAGCGGCCAAGATGGGCCTTAACCCCAACCCGGAGCCAAAGTTAGAGCGGACCGGAGCGTCTGCGACACCTGATTGGGTCAGGCAAAGGCCGAGAACGCGCAGATGCTGCAGCTTGCCCGAGCCCCCAGTGCCGTAATTCTTTCAAGAATCATTGAAACCAAGCCACCATACCGCTTGAATCGAGTGTTATGACCACGCTGCAGACAGCCAACCCGATGCTCCGATCAGCCCCAGCCGACCCTGCTCTGGAGCCCATCCGCGAGAAGGTCCTCGCGGGCCAGCGGCTGAGCCTCGACGAGGGCATGACGCTCTACTCCACGAGCGATATATGGAGCGTGTGCGAGCTGGCCAACCTCGTCCGCGACAGGCTGCACCCGGGCGTGGCGTACTACAACATCAACCGCCACCTCAACTACTCCAACGTGTGCGCCCTGAGCTGCAAGTTCTGCGAGTTCTACAGGAAGAAGGACGAGGACGGCGCGTACACGCGCGATCTCGATTACATCCGCGAGGAAGCGCACAAGGCCATCGAGTCGGGCGCGACCGAGATGCACATCGTCGGCGGTCTGCACCCCTACCTCCCCTGGGACTACTACCCCGACATGGTGCGCGCGATCCGCGAGGTCGTTGACAGCGCGGGCAGCAACCTGAACATCAAGGCGTTCACCGCGGTCGAGATCGTGCACCTGGCGAAGATTGCCAAGAAGTTCAAGCGCGACGACCGCAAGGCCGGCATCCGCTGGGTCATCCAGGAACTCAAGGACGCCGGGCTCGGATCAATCCCGGGCGGCGGCGCCGAGGTCTTCGACGACCGCGTGCACGACAAGGCGTATAAGGGCAAGATCAGGCACGACGCATGGCTCGATGTCCACACCGTGGCGCACGAGCTCGGGCTCAACTCGAACTGCACGATGCTCTACGGCCACATCGAAGAACGCCCGGAGCGCATCGTGCACATGGACATGCTCCGACGAGCGCAAGACCAGGCGCTTGCGCGGCTCGGCTACACGGGCGACTCGAACTGGAACGCCTACTCGGATGCGTACGACGCGATCGACGACAACTCCGTCGATGCGATCACGCTCACGGGCGAGGGCGCCACGCTCCCCCACCCGGGCATGAACAAGGATGCCGGGTACTTCCAGACCATCATCCCCCTGCCCTTCTTCCCCGATGGGTCGGAGCTGGAGCACCTCTATGGACCCTCGGGCCTTGAGAACCTGCGCACCCTCGCGGTCGCCCGGCTCATGCTCGACAACTTCCCCCACGCCAAGAGCTTCTGGATCATGCAGACGCTGCCCATGAGCCAGCTGATGCTCAAGGCCGGCGCCGACGACATCGACGGCACGGTCGTCTGGTACGACATCACAAAGGTCGGAGGCCAGACTACGCACCAGGAGACGAGCGTCTGGGACTTGCAGCGCGCGATCCGCGAGGCGGGGTACGAGCCGGTCGAGCGCGACACGCTGTACAGACGGGTGGAGCGTGAGGGGAACAAGTGGACTGCTTATCAGCTAGGAACAACATAGCGACTAATGTTAAAACTATCCGTATCACGGACTACTTTGTACAATGTAGAATTCGGATTAATACCATTCATTAGAGTCATGATTTCTGCCAGTCGACCCTGATCAAACCTATCGCCCAATACCACTTCCACTAACGACTCTTGATTGAATGGAACATCTGAATGAAGTCCAATTGCACCGCGTTTTTCAACGCTCGCAAATCGCCATTCATTTTCATAATCCCACCCACTGTGCTTAGTCAAAACCCACGAAACTGGGTCAATCAGTAACTGCGGCAAATCTGTACCGTATATCACATGCTGATACCAATCCTTAGGATCTATCAGAACAGGTAACTCATCATCATATTGCATCTCGTATATGGGCACTCGCCAACTATTTTCTAGGATCTTCGTATCGAATCCTAGCACGACACCTCGATGCTCATTCGAGTAATGCGACCACATGAGCACAGAGTCCCACCCCGCACTTACACAGAAGAGTCTCGATCTCTGACGAATATCCCACAGATAGCTGTTCCACTGCCGAGCCGTAGCCGCTTCTTCAATCACAACATCAACAAACCGATTC
>WUAK01000229.1 GCA_009827205.1 Phycisphaeraceae bacterium
TGACGATCGACGAGACAGCGATCGCTGCCAAGAGTGTGGACCAGATGCTTCTCGAAGTGGCCAGGCGAACCGGCGGGATGATCGTGACCACAGACACGGGGCTTGCCAGGGTCGCGGGGATTCACGACGTTCCTGTGCTGGATATCCATGCTCTCGGTGATGCGTGCAAGCCCATCGCGGGCTCGGGCGAGCAGCTCTCACTAGAGCTTGTCAAGCAGGGCGAGCAGCACGGACAGGCGGTAGGGTACCTCGAAGACGGCACGATGGTCGTTGTGAACGAAGCCTCAGAGTTGATCGGCCAGCGTATCGATGCAGATGTCGAATCGATGATCCAGACCAGCGCCGGGCGCATGATATTTGCACGCCTTGCGCACAGCTCACGCGTCGCGCACGAGACTCAGCAAGAGGTTGCGTCAGAGACCACGTCAGAAGAGCACGGCGATGCACTCGATGTCACAACTGAGACTGCAGAAGAGGCGGTCGTGCAGGATGAACCGGTTGCGGACGCGGGTCCCATCACCCGTGAGTCTTCAGGGCCATTCCCGCCCAATCCTGCGCAGCACAGAGCGAAGGCCGCGGCGAGGCGTAACCCGAGGCGCTGATTCTCGGAACAGTTCTTGTTGTGTGGGCTGTACCGATTGTGCGGCGAGGGAAACCCCGGCTAGATGAGCCGCGGGTGAGGACTCAAGCCCGTTCGATTCCCGTCAATCACTCGCGTTTGTTGCGTCTGAAACCGATTCTTCCCCATGGACCGGCTGTTTCGAGGCCGGCAGTGGAGGGTTGACGATGGCCCGCAACGCATCACCCAGTGGTCTTCGCAGCGCGTTTACGCTTGTAGAAATCTTGATCGTGGTCGTGATCCTCGGCATCCTTGCCGCGGTCGTGATCCCCAGCTTCGCCAATGCGACTGAGCCGACTCGCCAGGCGGCCTTCGTGACGAACATGCAGGACTTCGCTGAAGCTGCTCAGCTCCACAGGATCCGCAACGGCTCATTCCCGCCCGATTCCAACTCCGGTGAGCTTCCAGACGGGTTCGAGGACCTCATCGATCCCCGCGACTGGATCGGGCCGACCCCGATCGGCGGCGTCTGGGATACCGAGGACGTCGGTGACGACTACGGCGTAGGCATCCACTTCAACGGCACAGGCGAGACCCGCGACGACGAGTACATGACACAGATCGACGAGATCTTCGACGACGGTGACCTCGCTGCGGGGCTGTTCCAGTCAACGGGCGGGGGCAGGTACTACCTCATCCTGATCCGCAACTGATACCGCAGGTCGTTCAGTTCCTCGCGCCGATAGCATGTCGGCATGAGCAATCACATCAACGCACGCCGCCAGCGCGCCCAGAGCGCACTGAATACCAACCACATCGTCCTCATCGGCGCGGGATCGCACATCCCTGTGCCGGGCGGCATGGACAGGATCTATCCATTCAAGCCTCACCCCGATCACTACTGGCTCACGGGTCACCGGACACCCGGCGCCGTGCTGGCGTTCGATCCACAGGACGGCTGGCGCGACTTCACGCCCGACTTGACCGAGGACGATCATGTTTGGGAGGGGCTGACCGAGCGAGAGGGCGAACCGATCTCAGGCTTGAAGACCTGGCTGAAAGAGCGCGGGGGAAGGCCCATCGCGGTGCTCGGTGTGGGCGGCGGGCCACTCGATGGAATCGAGAGTGATGAAGCCGCTTCGGCTTCGTTCACCGAGCTGCTGCTGGATGCGCGCCGTGCGAAGGACGAGGTCGAGGTCGAGCTCATGAAACGGGCGTGCGCCGCGACCGCGGCTGGATTCGACCGTGCGCGCGCGTTCACGGTCCCGGGTGTCACAGAACGCGAAATCCAGATCGAGCTCGAAGCCGAGTGCTACCGCCAAGGCGGGCAGGCGATGGGGTACGACGCGATCGTGGGCACCGGAACGAACGCCGCGGTGCTTCACTTTGCGCCCAGTAGCCGCGAGGTGAAAGAAGGCGACTTTGTGCTTATCGACGCGGGCTGCGAGATCGATGGCTACACCGCCGACGTCACACGCACATTTGTTGTAGGGACACCAACGCAACAGCAGACCGAGCTTCACGGCATCGTCCGCGAGGCGCTCGAGTACGGCAACAGCCAGTGCAAACCTGGCAAAGAGTGGCGCGAGCTGCATCTCGAATGCGCAGCGATCATGGCAAAGGGACTCGTGAGCCTGGGCATCCTGAGGGGCGATCCACAAGGCCTCGTCGAGCAGGATGTGCACGCGCTGTTCTTCCCGCACGGGCTTGGCCACTTGGTGGGGCTCGGCGTCCGCGACGGCAGCGGTTATCTGCCGGGTCGGCAAAGGTCCGACCGGTTCGGGCTTGCGTTCCTGCGCATGGACCTGCCTCTCGAGCCTGGATACATCACGACCGTCGAACCAGGGCTGTACTTCATCGAACCACTGCTGAAGGATCCAGCTCGGCGCGAGCGGTACGCGGACAGCATCAACTGGGAAGAAGTCGATCGCTGGCTCCACATCGGCGGTGTCCGCCTCGAGGACAACCTGCTCGTGACCGAAAGCGAACCCGTGAACCTCACCGGTGAAATTGATCTATCGCCGTGAGCCCTTGGGACACGTGAAGCTGGGCACTTTGCTCGTTATCGATTCAAAAACTTGTTCGTGTAAACCCTGATTCGGTCGAGAGATGCGGGTTCTTGTCGGGTCCGTATACAGAATTCTGGCAAAGCGCCGGGATTGGTGTACGTTTCAACCGCGTGTTAATTGGGCGTCTTATGACCCGTTCTGGGTTGGGGCGGAGCAGATATGAAAGCAATGCGACGGATCGCTTTGTGCGCTGTGGTTGCAGCCGCACATCCGGCAAGTGGACAGGTGTTTGATTTCAACACACTGGCCCACGGCGAGATCATCACGAACCAGTTTGAGCCTGCGCTGACGATCACGGGGACCAACCCGAATCGTCCGTTCGACATCATCGCTGGGTTCAATACATCAAAGAACGGGCCGACGTCTGACCCGGACCTTCAGGGCCCGCCCTGGTCTGGCGGAAACCTCGCGATCTCCGATGACGCGGTTGATATAGGCACCGCGCTGATCATCGCCGAGAACGACCGTGACGACAACAACGACGGCATCCTCGATGACCCTGACGACGAGGGCCGAAGGCCCGGAGGCACGATCGACCTCTCGTTTGCGAACCCGATCCCGGCGTTCGGTCTCGACATCGTTGATATCGAAGGCACCATCCGCGGAACCTCGAGCCTCGATTTTTACATCAACGGCTTCCTCCTGGGCAGCGTCTCGTTCGACTCGTTCGAGGATCCCAACTCTCCCTTCTACGACCCGTCTGTGGTCTTCGGTGACAACCACGCCAACCGGATCCAGCCGATCGTGGCTTCACAGTTCTTCATGGCTGACCGCTTCGACCGCGTCGTGATCAACGTGGGCGGCTCGTCCGCGTACGACACGTTCGTCACGATCCCGGCTCCGGCCTCGGGTGTGCTGCTCCTGGCGGGCTCGGCTCTCGTCGCACGCCGCCGGCGCTGAGTCGCGGCTTATAGAAACCTGACCAATTCCAAGGGGGCGTTGACTTTGCAGTCACGCCCCGTTACTTTGCGCACTGATGACCGCAACGGCCTGACCATGTAGATCTTCCGCCAACAAGGTGCGCCAGGAGTGCGCGCACTTTCTACACCGGCGGACCCATCGTCAGGCACTCAAACCGAGCAACCGAATCCCGCACACCCTCCGGCTATCCGGTCGATGTGCCCACGAGTCATCCTTCACATGTCACACAACAACCACAAGCCCGCCAGGCGATCTGGCCGGCGTCACGAAGCCGAGGGCTTCACCTGCATCAACTGCAAGCTCCGCGTCCCGGGCCAGGCCTGGGGGACCAAGCACCGCAACCACTGCCCCGCGTGCCTCTACAGCCGGCACGTGGACGACCAACCGGGCGACCGCGCGTGCTCGTGCCGAAGCCCGATGGAGCCGATCGCCATCGAAGCCAAATCCGACGGCGAGTGGTCCATCGTCCACCGCTGCACCGGCTGCGGGGTGATCAAGCTCAACCGCATCGCGGGGGATGACTCTGAACGGGCGTTGCTCAATCTGGCGCTCAGGCCTCTTTCGAGGCCAGCGTTTCCGTTGGATGATGCGAGGTGAGCAAGTTGAGAGGCCTAATTTCTAGTAAGCCATCGGTATTGCCATCAATAGCAATAATGAGATCATAAAGACTAAGACACCAGTTATGTGCAATTCGATGTCTGGTTTCAAGTTCCTTGATAAGTAGCCAGTAACAAACATCGCATCCATACTCATCACGATAAATGAGATTACCAATGCGCGTGCTTCCGAGGGCCAAATCTCATTCCGGTCTAAGACAGCAATACCGAATGCAAAGAAGAAAAACGACGAAAGAGCCAACGGTAGAGTAAACCAGTACGCGGCGACCTTTGGTGAACACGCGATCTGATACCGTCTGAAACTTCGGTACTGCTTGGTGCGGATTATTCTTGCAGGTCGTTCTCCGCATTCAGGGCATGGCATCCGCCACCGGTCCGGCGGAATCGGATATGTACATAGTGGACATGGTCTGGCTTCATCCACAAGTACATATCCGGCTCAGCGTTGCGCCGGTTCCGTTACAGCTTCTTCAAAGCCCCAACAAGCTCATCGATATGCTCGCGCTCGTGCGCTGCTGACATCTGGATGCGGAGCCTCGCCGTGCCCTCGGGGACGACGGGGTAGCCGAAGCCGATGACGAAGATGCCCAGTTCCATGAGGCGTTTGCTCATGCTGATCGCCTTGGCGGTGTCGCCCACGATGATCGGGCAGATGGCGGTGGGGGAGTCGATGACCTCGAAGCCCGCGGCGGTGATCTGCTC
>WUAK01000230.1 GCA_009827205.1 Phycisphaeraceae bacterium
GACCACCTTCCGCAACGAGAAGAACTCGAACTGGGAGGGCGCGTACCGCGTGCCCGCCTTTGTTCGCTGGCCCGGCGTGTTCCCAGCTGGGGAAACTGTCAACGGAATCGTTGCACATGAGGACTGGCTGCCCACGTTCGCAGCGGCAGCGGGGAAGGATGACATCAAGGAAGATCTCCTTGATGGCTACGAGGCGCTTGGCAGGACATACCGCAACCACATCGATGGCTACAACATGATGGACTACCTCTCGTCCGCTGGTTCGCACGACACCATCGACGAGTGCATCAAGGCCTCACCCCGAAAGGAATTCTGGTACTTCAACGATGACGGCGCACCCGTGGCGATCCGGCTCGGGGACTGGAAAGCCGTGTTCCTCGAGAACCGCGGCATGGCGTTCGGCGTCTGGCGTGAGCCATTCATCGAGCTCCGCGTTCCGCTCCTCTTCCACCTGCGCCGCGATCCATTCGAGAAAGCGCAGCACAACTCGAACAACTACCACGACTGGTTCCTCGACAGGCCCTACGTGATCGTTCCGATGCAGCAGATGGCTGCGAAGTTTGCGCAGACGTTCATCGAGTACCCGCCCAGCCAGAAGCCGGGCTCGTTCAACCTCGAAGGCGTCATTGAGAAACTCAAGGAAACCCAGGGCGCGCGCTGACCCTGATCTGAATACAGCACTGACTTTGGCCCATCAGGCTTACCGGCCTGGTGGGCAATTCAGCATATTTGTGGAGTTGCGTCATGATTCGAAGTCTGATCACTCTTCTCTCGGTTCTTCTCGTTTCCACATCTGCCGGGCAGCAAGACCCGCTGCCATCGTGGAATGACACAGAAACAAAGCGCTCGATCGTCGCGTTTGTCGACTCGGTCACGCGGTCTTCCTCGCCAAACTACGTCAAGCCCGAAAAGCGGATCGCGACTTTCGATAACGACGGCTGTCTTTGGGCGGAGAAACCGGTTTACTTCCAGCTGCTCTTTGCGATGGACCGCATCCGCGAACTCGCCCAGGAGCACCCGGAGTGGGAAGACGAGGAGCCATTCAAGAGCGTGATCGAAGGCGACATGCAGGGCGTCATGGCGAGTGGTGAAGAGGGACTGCTCAAGCTTGTTGGTGCCTCACACGGCGGAGTGACGGCAGACGAGTTCTCAGAGGCAGTCAGTAACTGGTTTGATACCGCGCGCCATCCCGAAACCGGTCTTGCGTACACAGACATGGTGTACCAGCCCATGCTTGAACTGCTGGCATACCTGC
This sequence comes from Phycisphaeraceae bacterium, assembly GCA_009827205.1. Classification (GTDB taxonomy): domain Bacteria; phylum Planctomycetota; class Phycisphaerae; order Phycisphaerales; family UBA1924. The sequence goes on from WUAK01000230.1 coordinate 1,256, forward strand.
GAGCCAATGGGTTTAAGACGTTCATTGTCTCGGGCGGGGGGATCGACATGATCCGAGTCTTCTCTGAGGATGTCTACGGCATCCCGCCGGAGCAGGTAGTCGGATCGAGTCTCGAAGCGACCTATGAGATGCGCGACGGCGAACCCGTGATCGTCAAACAGCCCGGTATCGATTTCATCGATGACAAGGCCGGCAAGCCGGTCGGGATTCACCGGCACATCGGGCGACGCCCGATCTTCGCGGCTGGCAACTCAGACGGTGACCACCAGATGCTCCAGTGGACCGCCGCGGGTGACGGGCCGAGCTTCTGCCTGCTGGTGCACCACACCGATGAGCAGCGCGAGTGGGCTTATGACCGAGACTCCCACGTCGGGAAGCTCGACAAGGCACTCGATGAAGCCAACGAGCGCGGCTGGACCGTCGTGGATATGCGAAACGACTGGGCGTCTGTGTTCCGTGACCGCTAAGAAACACGAACCCAAGCGGAGGGTAATCGATGCTCGCGATTGTGCTTCAGTATGCTGTCCCGCTCGGACTCGCGGCATTGCTGCTGGGCGCCATCGAACTCGGAGCACAAATCGCTCGCCGCTCTGCAAAGAAGTCGGGCACATCGAAATCGAAAGATTACGGTGCTGTGCAGGGGGCGATGCTCGGCCTGCTTGGTCTTCTATTGGGATTCAGTTTCGCCGGTGCTTCTAGCCGGTACATGGAACGGCAGGACCTGATCACGCACGAAGCGAACGCTATCGAAACGCTGTTCTACAGGGCGGATCTGTTCGAGGAGCAGTATCGACTGGAGTTGCAATCGGAGCTCCGATCATATGTCGATTCGCGTGTAGAAAGATCGAAGACACTCCACAATGCGTTGACTGATCAAGAAATCAGGGCCTTCCAAGATGCGCACAAGCGAATTTGGGAAGCGGCAGTCGCGGGTGTCACCGCGAACCCCGCCGTCACAAACACGATCCTCAACCCGACAAACGCGGTCTTTGATCTGCACACCGCCCGTATTGCAGCGGCAGATAAACATCTGCCAGGGCTTGTGCTTGGATTGCTCATCGCATGTTCTATCCTGACGCTAACGACAATCGGCTACGCGACTGGGGGCGCGAGCAGGAGGCCTCCCCTGCTCGCATCAGCGATTGCAATACTCATCTGTGCTGCACTATGGACAACAATTGACCTTGATCGGCCCAGAATCGGTCTGATTCGAATAGACGATTCGGCCATCATTGGGATCCAGACGTCATTTGCGGAGTAGAACACCTGCAGATTCCTGAAGGTGTTCGATATCAGGGTCATCTACTGAGCCTCGTGTTGCTATGCTCATTTATATTCAGTTCAGTGGCTCAGTGAACATATCATCTGTGATATGCTCACATCCAACTCGTGGCCCTACAGAGGTGGATAGTTCATGAGCAGAACGAGAAACGGATTCACGATTGTTGATGTTCTTGCGCTGAGTGCCGTTACCGCGACGGCCGCGGCGGTCATGCAGCCCGTGCTCGACGAAGCAGACGAGCAGAGCATGGCGCTCACCAACCGGGACCAGCACCAGAGGCTCTCGGCGAGGCAGGGCATGTTCATCGCGGCCAACGACGGGCAGTTCGCCAGCGCCAACGTCACAGGCTGGCTCAGCACGCCAGGGCCGACCCAGGACCCGTCGCTGTTTGAAGGGAACCAGACCTCATCGACCCCGACCCAGACCACCGACTGGATCACCCCTTTGCTCGGCGATGAACTCGGGCTGAGCGCCAACCGCGCGATCCGCACACAGGAACTACTCGAGCAGGTTCGCGACCCACGCAACGGGATCTATAACGACACGCTTTTCATGAGCGGCGCTGACAGTGACGGCGATGACTTCGTGAACGCGTTCAACAACGGCGGTTATCGAGCGGTGAGCTACCTAGCGCCAGCGGCGTTTCAATTCTGGGGCACGCCTGAGCCAGGTGGGTTCGTACCCGGGAAGGGCATCGTCAAGGGAGATGAGGACCGTTGGCGCCTTAAATTTGGAGGTGTGCCCTATAACTTTGGAGGAGGGATGGCGCTCAACATCGAAACCCCACGCGAGTACAGACCGCGGATCGAGAACGTCGGCACGTCACTATCAGAGAAAGTTTTGTTTGCTGATGGGACACGCTACGTAGATTTCAGCGGAGTCGTAGACATCGAGACGACTGCTACCCCCGTATTCTTGGGTAACTTTGTTTCTGGTTTCTTTGCATCAGACTTTGATACTGCTTACGGCCGAGATCGCCCGGGCATCTTCGCTTCCGCTCGCAGGCAAGGCTTGGGCAAGGGCGTGGACAACCGCGTGCTGTATATCTCGTTCTTTGATGGCTCGACCCGCGCCAGCTCTGTGACCAACGCCAAGGCCAGGCCCGATTGGTGGGCGCCGACCGGTAGCGAGTGGCGCAGCTTTGACAGCATCGCGCCCGAAGCTGCAAACCAGTATGTCATCGGTGATCAGCTGCCCTGATACTCCATTAAGCCGCTTCACACCAGCAGAGCTTCCACCGGTGTTGTACAAACAGCGGATGCGCGCGCAGGCGTTCGTGTCACGATCTGCGCTTCTGAAGGAGGCAATCTGCTCTACCGCCCCGCGCTCGACTTGGAGTACAGCCTGCCCGGTTACTTGGTCCCGGCGCCGAGCAGCGCGATCCTTCTCATACTCGCCGGCGTAACGGCTCGCCGCTCGCGCAGAGGCTGAAGATCAAGGTATCGGCTTCCCGTGCGGGTCCTGCTCTGGGCCGTCGCTCGGAGCGGGTCCGAAGTGCTCAAGCTTCTCGGCTGTCTCGTGGACATGGTCGGGTGCCACCCCAGCCTTGCGGACCAGGTAATCCTCCCAGAGACGGTGCTTGCGAACCAACCGCTCGGCGATTCGCTGGCCATCCTCGGTGAGTGCGAGCGAATCCCGATCTCCGGTCACGAATCTACGCTGACGCGCCAGCCCGAGAACACTCAGAAGCCTACGCGATTGAAGCGAGACGACGGCTTGCGCTGCGGGTGCCGAGCCCACTCCTTGCTCATCCCGGCGATAGATCGTTGCCAAAAGATCCTCAAGTGCAACCAGCCTGGCAAGCCGACGCTGTCTTAGCGCCCGAGCGAGCACACCATGTGTGGGCGAAGCAACTGCTGTCAGCGCGAACAACACACCTGCAATGACAGACATCGAGCCCGCGATAGACACGGCGTCCCGATCGAACATCGCGGGGACCACGATCGCAGCGAAGTACCCGAGCACGCCGCTGGCTATCGCGAATCCGACACTCCACAGAATCTGCGGCAAGAACCTGTCGCTCACGAGCCTCGCGCTCGCGGCTGGGCAGACGAGCATCGCGATCACCAGAATCGAGCCAACCGCCTCAAACGATGCAACCGTCGCGCCCGCGACCGCGATCATGAGCGCGTAGTGAAGCAGTGTTGCGTTGAACCCGAGCGATGTGGCCAATGCCGGGTCAAACGCGGCGATGCGGAGCTCCTTGAAGAAAGCAGAGAGAAAGGCAACGGTGAGCAGCAACATGACCAGAAGAGTCGTGACCTGGCGCGGCATCGCTTCGATCGTCTGCCACGAAAGCAACCCGCTGAATGTAGAAGGCGCGTCAAACCA
>WUAK01000024.1 GCA_009827205.1 Phycisphaeraceae bacterium
TTGAGCACAATCTCGAACTGCTGGTCATCGATCTTGCGGAAGCCCGCAATCGGCGCGTCGTAATCGAAAGATCCACCGGCATCAACAGCGGCATTCTGTTCGTCTTTGTACTCGTCGAACCCCTCGATCGTGTCTGATAGCAGCCACCAGTTCTTCAACTGATTCTTCGCATCTGCGAGCCGCCTGAGCGAATAGAAGACATCATCCGTAACAACCTGACGACCCTTACCGCCCGGGAAGCACTCGTCATCGTGGAAGTACACGCCCGGCTTCAGAGTAAATCGCCAAGTCTTGCCGTTGTCCTCGGTGGTTGGCATCTCCGTGAGAAGGAGTGGCTCAAGCACATACGGATTGGCATACTTGTATGTGAGCAAGGTCTCGTAGATCTGCGCACAAGCCATGTTGTCGTAGGTCGTGGATCCTACAGCGGGATCGAGACTCTTAGGACCGTCCGTGCGGATCGGCAACTGAACGACTTTGTCCTGTGCCGCAGCAGAGAGTGCACCTAGTGCGAGTGCAGCGTTCGCTGCCAGTACCGTCAACAACCTTGCAGGCTTCTTCATCGGATGCCTCCGTTATCCTGGATCGCTCAACCAAACACCGAGATCCGGCGTTTCTGGCGAGAGACCTAAGTCTAGCGTTGCCCCTCCGGGGCCTCAATATTCATTTGCTGAGCATCTGACTGCCCCGCGTACTCGACGAGTCTGGCGAGATCGACCCGATCGATGCCGTCAGGCTTGATCGAGTTGAGCACGCCGTTACGGAATCTCACGGTTTCCCTTGGGGTCATGCCGAGATTGTCGCCCGATTCGATAATCGAGGCGACATATCCCAATGCGATCCACGCGTCCTTGTTGGCTGAGCGCAGATCCGCGAAGAGCGCGAAGTGCTGAGGGTCTACGAAACGCTCCCCCGAGGATCGCTTGTACTGATCAACCGCGACACCGAGCAGCGATCGTACCCGTGAGAGCATCTCATCACGGTCGCCCTTATCAACACCGAGCGCATCGGCGAGCGAGTTCCACGAGCCGCGGAATTCACGCACCATGTCCTGGTTCAGTCTTCCAGATGCGACTTGGAAATCACCAGCTCCAGGCCTAACACTCTCCGCAAGATCGATATGCCAGATTACGCCATCGCTCGCGAGTTGCCTCTCACGCGCGTTCGTTGAACGCAGCATGACACCGCCCTGGTCACCCTCAGGAAGCTCACCCGAACTCGGGTTCGGCTCAAAGATGCCTTCTGCTGTTGCGTATGCCTCATTGAACTGCGCATCCTCTGGCGGCAGCCCCTGAGCCAGCGGCACGGTGACCGACCCGGTAGCTCTCGCATCGAGCACGGTCGTCTCGTCGCGCATCGCGCCGCCTCCGGTTCCGGTCCGGCGGTTGAAGTACAGCTGCTCAAGTGACAACTCGTTCGATGCTCGTGTCTGGAACCCATCGATCTTGATCTCACCCAGAGGCTCTGCGATAACCGGCTGCGCAAACCCGGAACCGAGCACGCGGATATCAGGTGAATCGAAGATGACTCCTGCACCCGTTACGAAATCCACTCCGGTATCTGTTCTGCCGTCTTGATCGAGGAGCACTACCGGATCCTGCGTTGGATCGACCTCGAAGACCGTGCTCGCTGCTCTTGAGAGAACATCGATGCGCGGTGCGTTGAACCGCATATCCCCAACCGAAGTGACGTCGGAGAGCGTCATAACACCCGAAAGCGACTCGATCAGAAGCGAGCCAAGTACAGTGAGCTTCTCGTTCTGCCCCATGGAGAGGTTGCCTGTCGTGCGGAACGTAAACGACTGATCCGCAAGCGGCTCCCCGTCCTCATCGAAGTTCGCTGCCACAATCGTCGCAACTCGTGGGATGAAAGCGTTGCCATCGCCCAGTGTGAGTGACGCGAGGCTCTCGGCGCCGCCAACGTTGGAACCAAACCTGACGACCGGGACATCATCGCTCGTGTCACCCGGACCAGCAGCGACGGTTAGATTCGCGGGCCCGTTGACCGGGCCGTTAAAGATCACATCGCCCATCTCCGAGCGGATGACCTTTGTGCCAACGGCAAGATCGATCCTGTCTCGGCCGACATCTTCGCCGAGCACGATGTCGTTTGTAATTATGATATTCTGCGCTGTCCCATCAAACCGAACGTCACCCATCGCGGTAAGGCTCGGCAGGAAGACACTCTTCTCAAACACGGTCGCCCCAGTCTCGGTCATGGTCACAAGGTTGCCCTGACCGGCAACGCGTTCGACAAACCGGATGGTGCCGCCAATTGACTCGAGCTCGACGTCTTCAAGTATGCGGGTTTCGCTCCCGAAAGTGATCGTCCCGCCCTGACTGACGAGATCTTCAGCGATAAAGATTTCTTGCCCGCGGTAGAGCTGATCGCCGCTCGTTGTGACATCGGGAACGTGGATCTGGTTCGCGAAGATTGTGAGCGAACCGAGCGGCGTCTCGCCACCTATCTCAGCATCTGTCAGCAAGAATCCCGAATCACCCATATCTGTATCGAGATCGATGATGAGATTGCCGACACCGTCAAGGCCGCGATCACCAAGCGTGAGATTGCCGCCTCGTGTGTTGATGGTCACATCGCCCGCAACATTGAGAGACTGCATTGTCGACAGATCGAGCCCGCCCGGTGCGAATACATCGCCCATGAGCACGAGTTCGCCGCCAAAGAGTGTGATGTTGCCAACCTGGCTGGATGGACTGAAATCGCCCAGCACAATCCTGCCATCGTTGCTGTCCTTATCAAACGAATTCGCGTCTAGCGTCAGCGTCTGCACCCCTGGGGTCGATGCTAAAACGACCGCTCCGTCGAGGATGATGTCACCGGCCAACTCATCGACGAATGGATCATCCGTATCGATGAGCACATCTGAAACGAGCGTAATTGTCCCGGCATCGCTGAGATCGACAAGACCACCGAGCCCAGTCTCTGCGTTGTCCATCCGGAAGTTTCCGCCGAGCGAGAGCCCCTCTGTCGTCGTCACCTGGAGCTGCGACAAGCCTGAGACATCAGACAGCGAGAGAGTCCGGGCAACGAAACGCATGCCGCCCGGTCCGGTGATCGTTGTTGAGGGGTCGATATCAATATCGAATGCGTCAACCCCATCCACAGCAGCGATCGACACTGTCGCCTGCGGATCGATCGATTCGATTCGCACAAGACCAGTCAGATCGAGCGTCGAGGAAGAGAACAGCGAACCAGCGAGGCTAAGCTCATCAGCATCGAGAGCGAGTGAGTCGAACGTCGCGCCTGCGAGTTCAACTCTCCGATCTCCGCCCAGTGCATTGATCGTGAGTAATCCCGCATTATCGATGCTTCGCAGCATACGGATCAGGCCGTTGGACTGGAGGGTGAGATCACCCCCGGCGGTGTCGATGCCCGGAATCTGGATGCCGTTGACACCCGTGATTGAGAGGTTCCCGCCTGCGGTCGTTATCGTATTCTGGCCAGCCATCGCGAAGGTGTCGGCAGCGTTGAATGTAAACGTGTTACCAGACGTCACCGGTAATGCCAGTTCACCATCAACGAGGTTTGCAATCGCAATGTTGCCGGTTGCAGCGATCAGGATATCCGTATCGTCGAGGGCCTCGATAGTGCCATCGGAAATCTGAACATCCAGGCCTGCCGCATCGCTCGCAGGAAGCTGATTGTCGTCCAGGAGCGCATCATCCGCTCCAGACCCGGCAGCACCGGAGACGATGCTGATGTTTACCGGATCGAGAAGAAGCAGACCGTCTTCACCGTTTGGAGCACCAGTCGATACGTGTCCAAAGAAACCCAGCCAGCCCGAGCTTGAGACCTCGACGAATCCGCCATCACCGGACTGCGCCCCGCCACGCGCCGAGATAATCCCGGAGAAGAGCGTCGCGTCGTCTGACCAGAGAACGACTTCGCCGCCGTCTCCTGAGTTGATCGCGTCGGCATTGATGGTCGAATCCGCGTCGACATTCACCCGACTCGCGTTCGCGATCGAGGCATCCTGCCCCTGAACACCACCACCGATGTAAACACGCCCGCCCCCGGCATCGCCCGAGGCATCGATATCGGCACCAAGCACCGCGACTCCGTCGCCGGTGATCGTGACAGTTCCGCCCATGCGACCAGGCGCGGTGTCCGAAACATCAAACGAGCCTGACACCGTGACGATTGAACCCTCACCACCACGGACATCGATGGTGTTCGCTTTGGTCGTGGAACCTGGTCCGATTGCGATGGAGAACATGTCTCCCGCACCGACCATAACTCTGCCGCCGGCTGCGTTAATCTCACCCTGCTGCTCGACTCCACCCTCGTTGGCGCCGGAAGCGCTGACGAACAGATGGCCACCGAACTCACCGATAAGGACTTCGTCACCTGAGGACATCGTGACGAGTCCCTCAGGAGCGAAGACAGATCCGAGATTTGTAACGAGCCGGCCCGCGAAATGCACCTCACCCGCGTTGATCACGCCGCGGTTCTCGATCGCCCCGGTCATGCCCGTGAAGCGATCGATACCGCCCAGGAAGTCCGCGTCAGTCATGGTCCCTGCGGCAGCGGTGATCGCACCAACATTGACAACCGCCTGGTTCCCGAAGAACACGCCAGCCTCGTTAACGAGATAAACATGGCCGTTCGAGAGAAGCGCCCCGTTGATCTGCGATGGATCCTGCCCGAGCACGCGGTTTAAAACCCGTGCCTGCTCACCTGGTTGGATGAAACGCACTGTTTCATTGGCACCTATGTTGAACGATTGGTAATTGATGATGGCGTTGTCGGCAGCGGTGATCTCAGTCAGGACCCCGTCGCGGACAAAGTCCGCCTGGCCCGCGACAACCTGCTCGCCCTCTGGACCTCCCACTGCGGTGCCTGCAAGCATGGCGAGCATGACCGGGGTGGCGGCTTTTCTGGCTGTACTCGATCGGATCATGAGAAACTCCTGCGATCAGAATGCCAGCGTGGCGACAATGTGGAACTCGGAATCACCGCTCTCGACCTCGCCGTTATCGGTGTCCTCGAGCGCAACGCCCCAATCGGCGCGAACCCTTAGATACCTCCGATACTCGAAACCGAGACCGATACCCGCACCGAGCAGAGACTCTTCGTTCTCAGTCGAGTCCGCGTCTTCGATGTAGGTCTGACCGTAATCTACGAATCCTGCTAGAACTAGATCCCAGTCTGCGTAGCCGTACGCCCGGTCTGGCTTGTACCGGAATGGCTCCCCAAACAGCTGTCCGGGCTCAGCGGACGTGCCAAGCAGCTGCGGGATATGGATGCGGTACTCAGCCGTCGCGACAAGAGCGGTATCACCTGCCGCGACGGACTGCGGGTAGCCTCGGACAGAGTACAACCCGCCTACGACCTGCTGCTGCTGGGGGATCAGCCTGTCTCCAAAGGAGTATTGGCCGTTGAACCCGAACGCGAGTTCGTTGGCGAGCCTGCTCCCAAACGTGCCTTCTTCTTTCCAGCCATCCGGATCGAACAGAGGCTCCAAGAAGAACGATGTGCTCAAATTCCAGCGGAGGAGGGTCCATTCGTCCTCCGCTCTCAGCCGACCGAGCCCAGGGATCTCACCGGGTGCACCGCCGTCAAGCGTGTAGTCGATAGCGACTTCAGAGAATATGAAACGTGTCGGCAGACGCTGCTCGCTGCGGAGCCCAACGGTACCAATAACGAAATCGGTATCTCCCGATGAGCCCGCGACATCATTCGAGACATCCTCGTTCTCGTGCTTGACTCCAACGAACGCGTCAACGAAGTAGGACTCTTTCTGATAGACGTTGGTGATAATTTCACCGCCGAAAGTTGTTGCCGTACCGTCGAGATCCTGCCCCGGCAGCCCGATGTCCTCGGCGGTGTAATCGCTCCAGTCACCGTAAAGCTTTACGCGGATGAGATCCGTTCCAATCAGCGGTGCTTCGTATGAAACCAGCGCGGCATAACTGTTATCAAAACTCGACGTGACGAAGTCGGCCTGAAACACATCGTCGCGGTTGGTCACCTGATTATGGACAAAGCCAAACCGCTGGCGCCACTCGTTTGTCGCGTCCGTACCTGTGTTGGAGATCTGTGCGTAGGCAAGCCAGGGCTTTGATTCGCGGACGAGATAATCCAGCGTCACCGCATTTGGTGTTTCCTGCTCGTCAGTAGCCGCTGCGACAGCGAGGTCGACACGCCTTGAAGGGTGCCTGTTCAGCCTGTGCACGTACGAGTTCAGCACATCACTGCGGATGAGGTCCTTGCGCTTCCCACGATCTCCTTCCGAGTAGGGCTTGGCAGGAGAAAGCAGAGAGATACGCCTGTGCGCGGGGTGATCAATAACCTGCTCTTCATCGAAGCGGTCACCAGAGCCGACCGTACGGACACCGGTGACAACACCAACGTAGATTTTAAGGTTCAGAACACCCGGTGCTTCGCGCATGTCGACTGCGGTCGACGGGTTGATCTGGAATGGATCCGGGGCGACAAGAACGCCAACGATGCCCTGCCTGTTGAGTTCAGCAACGACTTTGCGCGAGATCTCGTTGATCGCCGAAACTGAGATCCTGCGGTCTTTGAGCGAAAGCACCTGCCCAAGCGTCGCACCCGTCTCGCCTGGAGCCGCATCGAGTGTCTCGCTCGAAGTGTCGATGTTGACAGGCAAGTCTGCCATCGATTCGATGAGCGGGACTTCCGGGTGGACCTTGTCATATATCAGCCTGAGAGAGGTAAACGGGTATGCCTGGACGAGAATCCCAACCTCTTCTGGTGTTGGTTCTGGCGGGTTGTTGTCGTCCTGGGACAATGCCGCAGGCGCGAGTGCCAACCCGGCACACAGGGCCAGAACCGACAGAGCGGACGGGGCATTGCTGAAAGTTCTGCTCTCTTCGCTCATCGATGCCCTCTGCTCCAACCAAAGAACCCAATCGAGTCAGGACCACGATAGCCGAAACACGCCGGAAGCGGCGTGCTGGATACGAGGGTCTGGATTCTCAAGTGGGTCCGAATAACCATCGGTAGCACGAATGTAAGTGGCGAGGGGGGGACTTGAACCCCCGACCTCCGGGTTATGAATCCAGCGCTCTAAACCAGCTGAGCTACCTCGCCGCAACTTTGCCGCCAACAGACGGCCCTGACTCTACGCAGCCAAGCTCAAAAGTCACGACCCGACTGGATCGGATCGGCTCACAGTGGCCTCAGACTTGGATGGTTCTGCGTCTACGGGCTTTGGGGCTGCCTCAGCGTCTTTAGGCAAGCTCTTGGCCTCCTTGGTCGCGTCATCGATCTCGTCCGTGACATCTTTGAGACCCTTCTTGAACTCGACGATGCTCTTGCCGAGACCGCGGCCCACCTCGGGCAGTCTCCGGCCGAACAGCAAGATCCCAATAAGCAGGATCGCCCCGATCTCCACCGGCCCAAGATTCCCCAGAAAACCCAGTGTGGACATGTTGGCTCCTCTCGCGGGGCCCTGAGCCCAGCGTGCGATTCAAGTCGGACCCCGCCGCGGTGTCAATCTTTGTACAGCCTGCGGGCCCAGAAGTGCCAGAATACCAGATCAGACGTCCGCCGACCCATTTCTCGCAGAGGCATCGATGGCATTGCTGAGCAGGGCAGCGACTGTCATCGGCCCTACGCCTCCAGGCACGGGGGAGAGCCAGCCTGCGACCTGACTGACCTCGTCGAACGCGACATCCCCTACTGTCCGCGTCGCACCAGAATCGTCTCTGACGCGATTCACGCCCACGTCCACAACGATCGCCCCGGGTTTGACCATGTCGGCTTTGACGAGCTGAGGCACCCCCGCTGCTGCGATCAGGATGTCTGCTCTCCGGGTGAGCTCAGGCATGTCCGGTGTGTGCACATTGCAGGAGACCACGGTCGCCTCGGCACGCATCAGAAGCACGGCAAGGGGCTTCCCGACCACATTCCCGGCCCCGACAACCACGGCGATCTTCCCCTTCAGGTCAATATCCGTCGACTCGATCATCCGCATTGCCGCTAGGGCGGTGCAGGGGACCAGACTGGATCGCCCGTAAACAACGTTCCCGATGTTGGCCGGGTTGACGCCCTCGATGTCTTTCTTTGGATGGATGAGTCGCTGAATCTTGTAGGTATCGACACCCTCGGGGAGGGGGAGGTGGACCATGATGCCACTGACGTCCTCGTTCTCGTTGAGGAGCAAGACCCGGCCCGCGATGTCGTCGTAGCCCGCCCCGGCGTGGATCTCGTGGAGGACGAAATCGAGACCAAGCGCCCGGCACTCCTCGCCCTGGCGCTCCGCGTACTGGCGGGCCGCGTTGTCCGCCGAGCCCACGATGACGGCATCGAGTCTGGGCACCATCCCCTTGAGCCTGAGTTCACTGGCCCGCTGACGGACCATGTCACGGTGCCGACTCGCGAGTTCTCTGCCGTCGAGGAGCTTGGCGGTCATGCGACCATCGTACGCCTGGGCGAACCCGCCGCGGGGCAAGTACGATCCTCGCGTGGCAAAGAAACAAACAACTTCAAAATCTACAGCCACCAAGCGGATGCGAACGCTGGAGGCACAACTCCATGAGGCGAACCGGGCGTACTACGTCGACGCAGCCCCGATCATGTCCGATGGGGACTTCGACCGCCTGCTGGAAGAACTCCAAGAACTCGAAGCCGATCACCCGGATAAGGCGAGCCCCAACAGCCCGACCAAGCGGGTCGGGGGCGAACCGATTGAGGGGTTTACGACTCTTCCCCACGACGTCCCGATGCTCTCGATCGACAACTCGTACTCGAGTGAGGACATCTCGTCCTGGATCAAGAGCATCTTCCCGGAACTCGACGAGCAGGCCCACCTGATCAAGTCGGCTCTGGATCGCGCAAGGGCGGGCGAGCTCCCCAGCGAGGACAAGGGCTCGCTCTTTGGTGACTCGATCCCGACTTCAAAGACCAAGACCGTTGAATCGATCAATAAGAAGCTGAAAGCGAGACTGCAAGAAGCTTCGGAAGCTGGCTATCCGCTTGATCTCGTATGCGACCCGAAGATCGACGGCGTGGCGTTGTCAATCCGATACGAGAAAGGCTCGTTCGTGCGTGCCCTGACCCGCGGCGATGGAAGGCAAGGCGACGACGTATCACATGCCGTGCGCACCATTAGATCGCTCCCACTTGAGCTCGGTGCTGATGCACCCTACGTGCTTGAGGTCCGAGGCGAGGTCTATATCCCGAATGAAGAGTTTGTGCGCATCAACGAGGAGCGCGAAGCGGAGGGTGACGAGCCGTTCATGAATCCTCGCAACGCGTGCGCAGGAACACTCAAGAATCTTGATCCAAACATCGCGGCATCGCGGAACCTCGACTTCCGCGCGCATGGACGGGGCACCGTCAGTGACAGTACTTTCGCAGGCACACACGTGGAGTTGCTCGAGAAGTACCAGAGCCTCTCGATTCCTATACCGGACTCGACTTGGCGTTGTGAGACTGTTGATGACGTCCAGAACGCGATCGAGGAGCTTGACCGGGCCCGCCACGGGATGCCCTACGCGACGGACGGGCTTGTGATTCGAGTCAACGGGTTCGATGATCAACAGCGGCTTGGCACCACATCCAAGAGCCCCCGCTGGGTGATCGCGTACAAGTACCCCGCTGAGCGCAAAACGACGAAGTTGATTGATGTTGACTACCAAGTCGGAAAGACGGGCAAGATCACACCGAGAGCGGTCATGGAGCCCGTCCTACTCGCGGGCACAACGGTTCGCCACGCGTCGCTGCACAACTTCGGCCTTGTGCGCAAGAAAGACATACGGATCGGTGATGTCGTCGAGGTCGAGAAGGCGGGTGAGATCATCCCGTATGTTGTTGGACCGGTCGTCAAGGAACGGCCGAAGTCGGCGAAGAAGATCAAGCCTCCTACCAAGTGTCCAGTTTGCTCCGGTGTCGTGGAACCAGAGCCCCTCGATGCGCGGGACAATCCGGACCTTGAGACTGCACGACGATGCGTGAATCCCGAGTGCCCGGCTCAGCTGCGCGAGAAGCTGATCTGGTTCGCTGGGCGCAGGCAGATGGACATCGACGGGCTCGGTGAATCGACGGTTGACCTGATCCTCGCAGACCCCGACATCCCGCTTGCCTCGTTCGGCGATATTTACCGCTTGCACGAGCACGAGGACCGACTTATCGAGTTGGACCGCATGGGACAGAAGAAGGTCGAGAATCTGCTCAAGGGCATCGAGACATCGAAGGGCCGCGGCCTGCCCCGAGTGCTTGCCGGCATGGGTATCCGACACATCGGCGACTCGACGGCACGTGCTATCTGCGCAGAATTCAGTGGCATACACCATTTACTCGAGGCAAGTGTTGAGCAACTAGAGAACGTCGAGGGTCTCGGCTCGCTTACAGCGGGTGTGCTTCACGACTATCTGCATTCGAAGATCGCCCACCACACATTTGAAGATCTCGAATCGGTCGGCGTGGACCTGACCAGCCCGGCACAGGCCAACGCGACCGACTCACCGGTCTCGGGGAAAACCGTTGTGTTGACAGGCACACTGGAGCAGTTCACGCGGGATGAGGCGAAGGAGAAACTGATCGATCTGGGTGCAACAGTCTCGGGCTCGGTGTCAAAGAAGACCGACATCGTCATTGCTGGCCCCGGGGCTGGCTCGAAGCTGGCCAAGGCCGAGAGTCTCGGGATTGAGGTCTGGGACGAGGCAAGGCTCGTGGAATTGCTGAGCGGGTAAGCTGGTCACATGCACAACGTCGAGTTCAAAGCCGAGCTGCGTGATTACGACCTTGCCAGATCGATCTGTAGCGCGATCGGAGCGACCGAGGCCGAGGTGCTCGAACAGACAGACACGTATTACAAAGTGCCCTCGGGACGGCTCAAGAAGCGTGAGCAGACAGGTGAGGACACTGAGTTCATTTTCTACGACCGAGCCAACAAAGCTGAGGCAAGACTGAGTCATTACGTGATCTACGACGAGCCGACAGCGAGACAGCGATTCGCTACTGATACGCTCCCGGTGCTGGTCGTCGTGCGTAAGCAGCGGCTTCTCTTTCTGACGGGAAACGTACGATTGCACCTCGACCGGGTTGACGGGCTTGGAGACTACCTCGAGATCGAGGCAGTCGTCTCAAGAGCGCACAACGTGCGGGACTGTCACGAGAAAGTGCACGAGTTGAAATCGAAGCTCCAGCCCGCGCTCGGTGAGATGCTGAGTGTGAGCTACTCGGACATGCTGCTCTCAGAGAACGAGATCGATGTAGAGGGGCTTGATCCGGTTTCGAGCCCGAACGATGACGCTGAGAGCCCGTCACAGTAAACCCCGCACCGATGCAGGGAACACCATGACCAAAATCAAGGATGTCTACCCGCTCTACCTGGCCGGCAAGCCAGAGATCCCCAACGCGGATCTGGGAGTACACGATGTCTACACGGGCGAGGTGGCCTCGCGAGTTCCGCTTGCCAGTGCCCAGATGATCGATGAAGCGATCGCTGCGTGTGCTGCTGCTGCCAAAGAGTGTGCAAGCATGCCCGCGTTTGAGCGTAAGGCCGCGCTTCTTCATTGCGTGGATAGGTTCAAAGCACGCCGGGAAGAACTCGCGCAGGTGCTTTGCGTCGAGGCGGGCAAGCCCATCAGGGACAGCGAGGGTGAGGTCACGAGGCTGATCGATACGTTCGAGATCGCTGCCGAGGAAGCCACACGGACCAACGGCGAAGTGATCGAGATGCAGATCACCCGGCGCGCAACGGGATACCGCGGGATGACCAAGCGGGTACCGGTAGGCGTCTGCTCGTTCATCACGCCTTTCAACTTTCCACTGAACTTGGTTGCGCACAAGGTCGCGCCTGCGATCGCCTGCGGGTGTCCGTTCGTGCTCAAGCCCTCAGAGAAAACGCCGATCAGCGCATTGATTATAGGGGAGATTCTCGCCGAGACAGATCTTCCGCGAGGTGCGTTCTCGGTGCTTCCCAGCCTGATCGAGGACGCCGGGGCTCTGGTGAACGACGAGCGGGTTAGGTACCTGAGCTTTACTGGTTCTGACAAGGTTGGCAAAGAGCTCATCAAGCGAGCGGGGCTGAAGCGGGTCACGCTTGAGCTGGGAGGGAACGCTGCTTGTGTGATTGACGAATCGGGTGATGTGGATCTGGCGATCGATCGGATTGTCTTCGGCGGCTATTACCAGTCCGGACAGAGCTGCGTGAGCGTTCAACGCGTACTCGCGCACGAGAGTGTGTATGACCGGCTTCGTGATGGCCTCATCGGTGCGGTCACCAAACTCAGAAGCGGGAACCCAGCGAATAGGGACACGTTCATCGGGCCCATGATTGACGGGCAATCGGCTGAACGCGTCGAATCGTGGATCAACGAAGCGGTTTCAGCCGGTGCACGTTTGCTCGCCGGAGGTAATAGAACAGGCTCGATTCTCGAGGCGACGCTGCTCGAGGAGGTGCAGTCAGACTTGACGATCCACCGGGAAGAGGTCTTCGGCCCGGCGGTGCTGCTTTCACGATTTGCTGACTTTGATCACGCACTCAGGATGGTGAATGAAAGCCGGTTTGGGCTGCAAGCAGGTGTATTTACCGATAGCGTGAGGAACATGCACAAGGCTTGGGATGAGTTACGTGTCGGCGGCGTGATCATCAACGACGTGCCCTCGTTCCGCGTCGATCACATGCCCTACGGGGGTGTCAAGGACTCGGGACTAGGGCGTGAGGGAATCCGCTCGGCAATCGAAGAAATGACCGAGGTGAGGCTCATGGTCGTGCGTGATACGTTGTGAGGTGGGTCAGTTCTCTGAGCCGTAGAGGTGAACGAGCGCTGATCTGAAGCGCTCTGCCCATGCGCTCTCGTTATGGACCTGGCCCGCACCGAGCACAAACTTGATATCCACACCCGACTCGACAGCTCGCTCTTCCAGCTTCTGTGCGGCGCTGACGTACCGGTCGTTGAGATCGGCTGCCTCGTCGGCTGTGCCGGCTTCGTTTGTACCCATTCCTAGGAAGATGCGATCTGGCCAGTTGAATCCGCCTGCGGCGAACATGGTCATCATGTAGCCGTTCCTGCTCAGGACCGAGGGACTCTCCACGATCGCAGACCCAAAGAGATCTGGACGTTTGCTTGCTGCATAAAGCGAGAACACCCCGCCGTAGCTAGCGCCGCCAACCGCGGTGTTTTCCGCCCCGGTCTTGACGCGGAACGCGCGTTCGACACGTGGCATCACGCTCCGCTCGATCCAGCCGATGAACTCATCGGCTGAAGGCTCGACGCCGTCATGAAGCTCAGCGGGCAGGTATTCGTCGCCGCGGCTGTATCCCGAGTGTGGGATCCCCACGATGATCAACGGTTCGATGGCTCCTGACTCGATGAGCTCGGTTGCCGTCTCATCAGCGTGCCACTCTGCCGGTGCGTTTGGCTGCTTCATGAAGACATGCTGACCGTCCATGAGATAGAGAACTGGGTACTCCTGATCACTGGTTTCGTAGCCTGAAGGGAGCCAGACGATCGCGTCGCGCACGATGCCGTTTGCTCGGCCTGCTCCTCCTACAAGCTGCAGCCGCCTCGCGGTACCGGTTACTTCAAGTTCGGTTGTTGTGTCCTCGACTCCTCGCTGCTGGACGGCGCCGGGGAGTTGGTCCGCCCACTTGGGCACCGAGTATTCGAAGATCGGGCGAGATCCATCTGCGTACTCAGATGGATCGATCGTGGGAAGCGTTCGGTTGGCGATCTGCTCATCATCGTCACCGACTTCAACTGTTTCCCACGAGCCGCGTGTGAACTTGAATTGCATGCGGCCCGGGTCTTCTGGTTTGTCAACGATCAGCTGCCACTTCCCGTCGGATCGGGGAGACATCTTGAAGACGGGGTTGCCCGGGTGCCAGTTGCCGTGATTTGTCCCGATGTAGATCGGCTGGCTCTCAGACGCGAGCCTGCCAGGGTCATCTACGACGATGATGAAGCCCTGATCAAGAGTCTCTGGCTGGATCTGATCTTGCGACCACGTAGTAACAGGATTGAGCAAGACCAGAGTAGTGAGTACGGCAGAGGCGATCCTTGCGACTGACATGTTGTTCTCCGTTGGTTTGGGGGAAGATCGTAGGTCTTACTCACAGCCGGCGTTGAAGTTCGCGATCCACGCCGTGAAGTCCGTTGGTGTGCAAGAACCGTCGGCGTTCTGGTCACACTCGGGTAAGTTGTTGTTGAATGCGTTGATCCACGCGGTGAAATCGGTCGGTGAGACAACTCCATCACCGTTAACATCTGCCGCACAGTCGTTGCATGTGCTGTCGAGTTCGCAAAGCGTGATCTCGATGTACTCGGATGACTCGAGCGCCGAATCACCGTCGCCGGCGGGTGCCTGGGATTCGAGCGATCCACCGTCGTCAGTTTGATACGCCCCAACTGCGAGGTGAATCGTCTCAGGGATGCTGCCGCCGAACTCCGCATTCAGATCGATGAGCCCCTCAACAACAGTGCCCCTAGCGACAGTCGCATTCACAGCATCAAACCACCCCGCAAAAGAGCCGGTCGATTCGGCCCCGATGAACGCGTCCCAGCCTGCGACCTGCCCCGACTTTGCCCACATCGCTGCGCCGAGCGGGCCAGGTGTATCCGCCAAGAGCAGGAAGTGGTCACGAGAGGAGGGAGGGGTCATGGCAACGTACAACTGATTGCCATCGAGCCCGGCATACAGCGAGATCCCGGCGTTCTGGGCGACAAGTACCGCCTCGGGATCGAGCGAGCCGTCAATGGTGAAGACCGGTGGTTCTCCGCCTGAAACGTTGAAATTCCAGTCCTGCCCGTTGTTGTTGTCCCAGATGCCGGAGCCATCGTTGAAGACCATATTGAGTTGTGTTGCGTTCGGAGCGATGGACACGTCTATCGACCAAGTCTGCTCGATCGGGTCGTAGCTCATCAAGGGATCAGTTGGA
The DNA here is from genome assembly GCA_009827205.1 of Phycisphaeraceae bacterium. Taxonomy (GTDB): domain Bacteria; phylum Planctomycetota; class Phycisphaerae; order Phycisphaerales; family UBA1924. The sequence continues at coordinate 14,876 of WUAK01000024.1, forward strand.
TTGACGGAAGACCACCCGTTAAAGCCGTAGTGCAGATACACGCTGTTTGAGCCAGCGAGCGGCCCTCCCTGCGGGTCGTACGTGATCGAGACCGATTCGCCCGCGATTGGCGTCACAGGGTCGATCGTCACGCGGTCACCGCCTGGGTTTGATCCTTCGCCGTCTCCGACCCAGACGTGCTGGATGGGCGAACGCTTGACGTTGCCGAGCGAGTCAACAGCTTCAACGTAATAGTCCACGAGAACATCGGTGAGACCCGACACCTCGATGTAATACTGGTCTGCGATCTCTGCGGGCAACTCGAAGAAATTGATCGAAGGGTCGTTATAGATATTGCCAACAGGAAACGCTCGGCTCGTCATCGGAAGATCAGTCCAGTCCCCCGCTGTCCCAGCCGCCGTTGGACGACCGCTGTACGTCTCGTTGTGATAATCGTTGAGTGGGTTTACCCCGTCTGCGTCGATTCTGTACTTGAGCGTGACAGAGGACACCCCCGAAACGTCGTCCACAAATGTCCAGATATGGAAGTCGGCCGGCATCACGGTCGGTGTGTAACCGTGCGGCGAACCGAAGTTCATCGAACCCGGGTTCCAGGGAAAGCGCTGGGGTATCCAGATAGTCGGAGCTGTTCGGTCTATACCCGTAGGGATGACCTGTGCGGTGTGCTGGAGCGCTTCGTTGCAGGCGACTGCTGGTTTGACTTCGAAGTCGAGTGCAGTGCCGTAGTACATGTAGCCCGAGTTGAGAGAACCTAGGAAGTAGTGCCACGCACGCTCTGCTGGTCGGGAGCCAGCATCTGGAGAGATGACATCGGAGATCCGAACGGGTAGCCCGTTGTCTTCTGAAATCTGTTCGGCTGTATCGACGTGATTCTGGGCGGCTGTGATAACGGCCCAGTTGCGGATGTCTTCGGCCCAGCCGTTCTCGATATCGACCTGCCCCTGCGCGTTGACGGGCGGGTAGTTCCAATTGAGGAAGGTCGGAGAGCCAAAGTCGCCGTCGGCGTTGACCCACGCACCATCTTCGACGTGGACGACGTCATTTGCGGGCACAGGGTGATCGGCGAGATACTCCTCCACCACCGTCGCGTGGAATCCCTGTGATTGCGCCGAGGAGACGAGATTTGGGGTAGCCTCGAGGTAGTACGAGAATCCGCCGCCGAAAGCGTTGTCACCGTCGTGCGCGAGCGTGACGAGCATCGGACGAGTGGGATCGTTGCGTGTTTCGAGAGCCTGGAAGTGCTGGGTGCCGAGCGGGTTGTAACCGTCCTCCCACGAAACAGACTGACTCGCGGGGATCGCGATGATTTCGTGGAGTGTTGGACTGTCAGGGTTGGATGCGGGATCGGCGTAGCGGACCCTGCGCGGAGTCAGCGCGAAGGGGTACGCCTCCGCTGGCGCGCATCCTCTAGAGATCTGGACTCGGTAGTAGGAATCCGCGCCCTGAGCGGGATTGAGCTGGTCAGCCAGATTGGGCGGCTCGCAGTTCACGCCGCCCGACCCGAGCACGACCGGGAAATCGGCGCACGCCCTGCTGATCTTCTCGGCGCTGACTACAGACCAATCGATGCCCTCTTCATCGAGAACTTTGACAAG
>WUAK01000231.1 GCA_009827205.1 Phycisphaeraceae bacterium
AAATATGTGATTTCGGGACGAGAAGAGCGGACGTTCAAATCCTCTCACCCAAATTCACGCAACTCTTGCTGATTGCGCGGTAACACGCATTTGACATATTGCGCGTCGCGAGTTGATTCTAAGGTCTGCCTTGCAGCAAGGAGCTGACCGCCGTCCCCCTCACCATCGACAGCAATAACGCCATGCCCCAGCAGACCCTGCGGGGGGTGCGGGGGACTTTCTCCAATAAAGCTGAACTCGACCACCGTCCCGGACGGTCCGGGACGCACCACACTTAAGCCAGACAGACTGACTTCACCCCTCACCCCCCGCACATCATCGCCAGTCGGAAGCCCAAGCACACTCCACACTCGGCCAAGTTCTATCGTCGAATACCCAATCAGCCGTGATCCATTGCAAATCAAATACAAATAACAGCTCTCACCCCCAAAATGCGAAAGAAGACAACCCGAACCACGAATTGGGTGCTCACAGGAGGACCCAGTCGGACACCTATTCGGGTGCCGTTACGCCACTCTGGTGGTCGTTTCTCTGACTAATGAGGGGTGCGGGGAGCCGGCTTGATTATCCCGGCCTCGCTGTCGTGTATGAGCGCGAATGCTTTGAGGTGAACGTAGTGGAGGGGAAGATCCTCGCTGTAGAGTTCTAGGTACTCGGCGAACACACCCTGACTAGTTCAAGTAACGCCCGAGTCGCGGCCTCTCGTGACCCCTCAGCGTCTTGCTCGGACGCGTAGGCGACCAATTCATCCACCGCTGAGCCGATTGCACCGGATTCTGCACCGACAGAATCCACCCAAGCGCGCAAAACCTCACGCTGTCTATGCTAAGAAACGACCCGCGGAGTCCTGTTGCGCCCATTATCTGAACCATCCAGACCCAGCACAACCCTCAGAGAACCTATTCGGCGTCATCGCGTGACTGCCAGCGATCACTCGTCTTCGTGGTCGTCTTCGTGGTCGTCACGGACCTCCGGTGCATGTGTTTCGACCGGAGGAATACGCGAGGCCAAAGCGCGTTTCGTGTCCAGGTAGCTTGGATCGGCTGCCAGATTCGTCCATTGGTTCGGGTCTTCCTGGACGTCGTACAGCTCCTCCTCGCCGTTCGAATACACAATGTACCGATAGCGATCGTCCCGCACGGCAAAATTGCCGTAGTCCCCGTAGGTGGTGATCGCGACATCGTTCCAGTTCCTGGATGGGTCGCGCAGCAGGGGAACAAGGCTCGTGCCTTCGACGAACTCTGGTCGCTCAAGGCCGGCCAGCTCGACGAGCGTCGCATAGATGCTCTGCGTCGATACCGCTTCGTCAGACCGTGATCCGGGTACGGTGACGCCGGGCGCGACGATAATGAACGGGACGTTCGTCGACTCATCCCACAGCGTCATCTTCCCCCAGGTGTCCTTCTGCCCGAGATGGAAACCGTGGTCGGCCCAGAGCACGATGATCGTGTTGTCGGCGCGGCCGCTGGCGTCCAGCGCGTGCACCAACCGGCCGATCATCGCGTCGGTGAAGCTAATGCTGGCCAGGTAGCCCTGCACCGCCTCCTGCCACTTGCGAGTGCCGCGCTCCATGATCCATGTCATCGTGGAGGTGTCCAGATCGGGCTCCACACCGATCAGTTCGGCGTATGCAGGCGGCACATCGTCCAGATCCGTCTCCAGGTAGTCGGGCAATTGGATCGTCTCGACCGGGTGCATGTCGAAGTACCACTGCGGCACATACCAGGGAAGGTGAGGACGGTAGAGGCCGGCGGCGATGAACTGTGGGCCGGTTCGTGCCGCCTCGAGTTGCTGGGTGACCCAGGTGACGACTTGCCCGTCACCCATGGCGTCATCCGTCGTGACGGTTGGGAAGAAGTCGAAGTGCCCGGTGCTGATCCCGTTGCCCGCTGCGTCTCCGTCACTCTGTCCAGGCGCCGGAAACACCTCGTCGGGCAAGTGGCGATCGAGCGAGGGGAAGTAGGCGTCCCATGCGGTAATGTCCTGCTGGCCTCTGAAGCCCGTGATGCTGTAGGTGTGCGCATGGAAGATCTTGCCCGCGCCGAGCGTTGAGTAGCCGTTCTCCCGAAAGTGTCGAGGGAGCGTCGTGATCCCAGCAAGCCGGGGGTTCTCTCGCCAGTCTCCGCGCATCGAGTAAATGCCGCTCGTGAACGCGCTGACGCCGGTCAGGATCGCCGTGCGTGCCGGCAGGCACGCAGCACCCGGCGTGTGGGCGTTGGTGAAGAGCATGCCCCTGGCGGCGAGTGCATCGATGTTCGGCGTCCTGGTCTGGGGGTGGCCCCCCATCGCGCCGACCCAACTGTTGAGATCATCAACGGCGATGAACAGCACATCGGGACTTTCCCTCTCGTCACCTGAGGCACCAGTGGCCAGAATCAGGCTCGACATCAGAATCGCTCTGAGCATGCTCGTTCATCTCCTCTATTAGACTTCGCATTGCGGTACGCCCGGGCGGTCGACTCTCTCGATGGTGGGAGGGTGCTACGCCTCGCAGTCCCCTTCGGGCCAACGAACCGGACTGTGCTGTGGAGTGCTCGCTCAGCCGATGAGATTATCACATGTTCGGCCTCGGCAGTGAAGGCAGGCTACGGACAGAGGCTCGCCTCCCTTAGCTCGACTGCGAGAAGTCTTCTGGATCACTAACTAAGTGCCCCGAGAGTTGACGTACACGTCAATCCCGTTCCTTAGGTGAACTCGCCCCCTAAGCCTGGGCTAGTCGGATGCCCAGTGGGCGATCATCGGGCTGAACGGGAGTTCCGGTGATCGCATACATGCGTACACGCGAACGGCCTGTAGATCCCAAGAACGCCGCTTTTGACCCCCCAGGTTCACTATTCTGGTCCCCCGACCCCGCCTGACGTCCAGGCGGCGGGCCACGATGGTATTTGCCACCCGGCTGATCCTCGATACGAACCTAGTGCAGTGCCAAAGGAGTGAATCTTGGTCTGTAGGTATAGCTGGTGTGGTGTCCATTTGGCTGCCCGCGCCAGGTGGATCGTCAACTCAGGGCCGGCCTGCACTATCAGCCAGTCTCAGAATTTCCTCCCTGAGCGGTATTGGTAGTCATGGCAAAGCGGCCAGGAGAAGGGCCAGTTCGTACGAACGTGCTCCGGATTCTGATGATTAGTATGACATCGGATACAGACTCATCGAGTCAGCATCGCGTATGCATCGTCGAGAGCGCGACGATACGCCCATGCTTTTTCATCCCACTGATTCTCACTCGATGCCTCGGCGATGCCGAGTTCAAGGCGGTCGATGACCTTCTGTCCGAGGTTGTCACTACCGAGCATGATCATCGACTCGATCGTCAGCTCGTAGACCGAAGCACAGCCCGCGTACTGCCCGGCGTTAAAGAGCGGTGCACCGCGGTTGATCGCCAACTCACACAACTGTGCGGCCTCGCTAGCCATCATCCTGGATTCGCGTGGGGGATTCTGCTTCGCCGGCAGCAGGACACCGTCGATCAGGTGGACTACACCATTGCTGGCTTCGATATCCGTAGCAATAACCTTCGCGTCGTTCACACGGAAGCTGCCCTGATCGATGCTGAATTCGATTGCTTCACCAAAGAGTGTCTGAGTCTGACCCGTCGCAAGTAGCTCATCGCTGTATATGCGGCCCGGCACGACATGCACGCCGAGAATGGCAATCAAATCTTGGCGGTTCTGTGTCCGCAGCAGTTCCTCTACAACGCCAGAAGGCAGCGATTCAAATGCACTGTTGACCGGGGCAAAGACGGTCCAGGGACCGTTTTCGGAACTGAGTTGATCCGCAATTCCAGCAGCATTAATGGCAGCAGCAAGCGTGCTCAGGTCTTCGGATTCACCAGCAAGGGTGATGATAGGATCGAGTTTAGGGAGTATCACGCGGTCGATGACGTGTACCGTGCCGCCATCGAAGGGCACATCGGTGGCGATGAACTGTGCCTCACCGACGGAGGGTGTGCCATCGACTTCAATGCTTACGCGTTGGCCGTTCAGCGTCGCCAGTGACCTACGTGAGAGGACCTCAGCAGACGAGAGCGACTGTGGAGCGATGTGATACGAGAGGATTGCGAGAAGTGTTTCTCTGCCCTCTGGCTTTAGGAGGCTCTGCACCTGTTCGGTCGGCAGTTCAGCGAATGCTGAATCCGTTGGTGCAAAGATGGTTACTGGTTCATTGGGGAGTTGCAAACCCGATGCTTTGACCAACTCGAGGATGGTGTTCAAACCTGCTTCGCCCGCTACTGATGCAAGAGAGTTCTGATCAATTCTTGAGGCAGGCTCCGAATTGCCGCCATAGGTCCTGACAGCATCTAACTCGAGAAGAAAGGCGCCCGGTTTCTTGTCTGACAACGTCACGCCGATCGACTCAATGTTGGCTGGAGTGATCTGCGGTGCATTCGAGACAAGTCGCCCGAACGAGTAGAGTCGGAAATCGTCAAAGGGCAGGCGGATGGTCTGCCATTCGCCATCAACCGTTTTGAAATCCTGCTGATACGCACCAGCCATCATCCGGACATTCTTGAGCCGAACATCAAACTTGTACGTACGCCCATCACCCCTGACGACGATCTCGATCCCCTCGGATCCCGCGAATTCGTTTCCGTCGACACTCGTTCGTGCCTGGCTGAATCCGCCGTTGTTCTCAAGTGAGAGGTCACCAGTAAACCGGAGTGTGCCCGGAGTTGGAGAGGTAACTCTTCCCGATGATCGTCCGCCCATGACACCGTCGACGACTGTTCGCCAGCCCTCGGAGCCACCGTCGAACCCCATATCAAATCCTTGGCCCGAGGCGCCCAAGCCGGATACGAAGAAGACAGCCACTGCGAGGCGAGAGAAGATGGGCTTTGTCATTTCAGTC
>WUAK01000232.1 GCA_009827205.1 Phycisphaeraceae bacterium
ACCCGATTGACTTCTTCGTGAGATTCGATATGCTGCAAGCGCAACAGGTGCCCCGCAGATGTTGTGCGGGGTGAAAAGGGAAGTGCGGTGAAAAGCCGCCGCGGACGCGCCGCCGTAAAGGGTGACCTCCGCAGAGTCAAGGAATGCCACTGCCCCCAAGCGGGGTGGGAAGGCGGCTCTGCGAAGCCCTAAGCCGGAAGACCTGCCTGGAGCGATTCGTTTGACGGCCCTCGCGAAATGGGCGTCGGCGGTTGCCCTGTGCGCGCTTCCGAGCGCAGGTCCCCCACCGACTCATTTGCCCTCGCGAAGGTCAGTTCTATTGGCCGGGAGCGTGCTGCGCGAATCAGCACGAACACGAGAGAGAATTTACTTTGAGACAAGCAGGTACTTCGTTCGCCCGCCTCGTATCAGCGTCGGTGGCGCTGGGAATCTCGGCCCAGGCATCCGCCGACACATCCATCCCATACCAGCTCGTAGATTCGTTCACACTGCCAGGTAACTCATACGACCTGCTGCCCGACGGCAGACTCATCGGAATCGACGGCACCGGCGCCGTCACCATCCAGACCGCACCCAACGCCTCAACCTACTCAGTGGTAGGCAACATCGGGCAGGTGAACTCCAGCGGATTCGACCCCGCGTTCGTCTCTGTCAGCCCCGACGGGTCCACGATCGCAGTCGGCAACAACGAGTTCAACGCCAACAACGCCGTCCTGTTCTTCGACACGGCAGCCGCCACGAGCGGCAACGCTACCGCGCTGTCCAGCATCGTCACCCCGAACTTCACAGCCGATTGGTCTGACAACGACACGCTCTACGTCTCGGGCGCCGATTCCTCGACGTTCAGCACCCTCGTCAACAGGCTCGATGTCCAAGCCGGCTCGTCAACCAGCGTGCTCTCGCCCGCCGGCGCGTTCAGCGGCGATGTCAGAGTCTTCGAAGGCAACGTCTACGCTGGCGAAGGCGACTCGGGCGATGTGTACGCCTTTGACCTGGCCACACTCGACGCGGCAACAAACCCCGTCGATGTGCAAACCGGGACCTTCATCGAATCGAGCACCAGCGCAGGCTCCATCGACTTCGACAACCTCGGCAACATCATCATCGCGGGCGGTGAATTCGACTTCGGAACCGGACAGACCTCCGGTTCAGCGACCGTCTTCGACCTGTCGTCCTCCGGTTCGCAGGTCCTTGTTCCAGCAGGCACAGACACGTTCTACGGAGCGTATTTCAATGACACGACGAGCCAGCTCGTCGTCACCGCAGGCGGCACCGCGTACGTCTACGCAGTGCCCGCACCTTCCGCCGCAGCGCCGATGGCACTCGCACTTGTCGCGTGCCGGAGGCGTCGTCGTACCCGCTAGAGGAGAGTGAGGGCCACAGGGCCCTAAGAGAGTGGTTCGCATGCACAAAAGCAAAAAATGCCGAGTGTTGATACTCGTCGGGGCTGCTGCGGCGGCAGCCCCGACGACGCGAGCCGATGACTTTGCAACGAAGGTCATCGCGTATGACCCTGCGCCCGGACAGTTCGTAAACGACCAGAACTTCAACGACCCCAAAGACGCGCTCGGGCCACCCGACGGCGCCGGCAAACTCTCCGGAAACAACACATCCGTCGTCACGCTCGGTGGATTCGGAGGCTCGATCACCCTCGCCTTCGAACAGCGAGTGCTCAACAACCCAGGCAACCCGCTCGGTATGGACTTCATCGTCTTCGGCAACGCGTTCTACGTGCAAGGCAATCCCGACAGACGCTGGGCCGAAGCCTCGCTCATCGAGATCTCTCTCGACACCAACAGCAACGGCAGCGCCGACGACACCTGGTACACCATCCCAGGCTCGTCCCTCACACCGCCCATCACACTCCCGCTGCCGCCCGAGTTCGACGGACCCATACTCGAAAACAACACGGGCACAACCGCCGAGTCCTACTTCGGCTACGCGGATATGTCACCAACCTTGCTATTGGGTGACACAAACGCCGACGGCATCGTCGATGACCCGGCCATGCTCCCCGAGGACTTTTACACGGTCCCCGACGATCCGATGACCACCGACATCGACCCGGGCAGCGGCGGAGGCGACGCGTTCGACATCGCATGGGCCATCGACCCCGCGACCGGAGACCAGGCAAACCTCGGCGGATTCGATTTCATCAGGATCACGACAGCCGTGGACAGCATCAATGGCAGTCTGGGAGAAGTCTCGACGGAGATCGACGCCGTCGCGATCGTCAGATCCGTGTCCACCACCTGCATCGCCGACGTCAACGGCGACGGCGTCCTCACACCCGCAGATTTCACCGCCTGGCTCGCGGCATATCAGAACATGGACCCCGCCGCGGATCAGAACGGCGATGGTATGATTACCCCTGCCGATTTCACGGCCTGGCTCAACAACTTCAACACCAACTGCGGGTTTGGTGAGACCAATTGACCAAGGGGACTCTGCTGAGAGCGTTCACACTCATCGAAATGCTCGTTGTGATCACCATCACCGCGGTGCTCGTGGCAATACTGCTGCCCGCGCTGGGCAAAGCCAGATCCGCCGCCGAGCGCGTCGCCTGCGCCTCGAACCTCAGACAACTCCAGATCGCAAACGCCTCCTACGCCCTCGACTTCGAAAGCAGGTACGTACCGGGCGCACCACGATTCCTCCAGAACCTCGACCGCTGGCACGGCACCCGTTCAAACCAGAGCGAAGCCTTCAAACCCCAAGGGGCGCCACTGCTCGAGTACCTCGGAGACAACGCCGGTACCTCCGTCGCCGCCAGGTCATGCCCAACACTCCATAGAACACTCCGTGTCAACGAACAAGGAGGCGACGGCGGCCAAAGCGCCTTCGAACGCGCCGCCGGGGGCTACGGCTACAACAACGCATTCGTCGGAACCCTTCGCAAACCCGTCGGCCCTCGCAGAGACAATGTCTGGACCGTAGCGACCGACGAGAGCGGAGCGTTCGAGCACATGTTTACGAACCTCAACGACACTGTCGCGTTCGCGGACACAGCATTCCCGGGCACACAGGCCGCGGGCGGTCTCATCGAGTACAGCTTTGTCGAGCCGCGCTTCCTGCCCAGCTACGGGCTCGACTACCGCGCCGACCCCTCGATGCACTTCAGGCACCGCCAACAGGCGAATATCGCCTATCTCGATGGGCATGTCGAAGCCGCATCTATGACTTTCACCTGGAACAGCGGTTTCTACGAGCAGACCCCAGAATCAGCTATGCTGGGCTGGCACGGCGAAGAGGACTCCAACTCTGGATACAGGTATAGGTGAGCGATGGCTGTCACTGGATGCGTCTGCCACGACATCAGCTTCGACGAACTCAAACAGATCGCCCGAGAGTCGAAGTCATCATTCGATGAACTCAGCAAGAAGACCAACTGCTGCACAGGCTGCGGGATGTGCGAGCCCTACGTCAGACTCATGCTCCGCACGGGCCAGACGAGTTTCGAGGCGCTGCCACCGCACGAAGCCGAGCACGTGATCACTGAAGCGGCCAGCGCCGACAGCTAACCACATATCAAAGTGAAGAACGGGCTCAAAAGTAAAAAGGGCCGGACGAAGATTCGCCCGGCCCCTGCAATGTCACAATAGCTGCGAAATCGATCAGCCCTCTGTGCTGGTCTCGGCTGACTCGGCGATCGTCACGTCACGTACCTCGACGTGCGGCACACCAAGCGCCTCGTTCCGCTCCGCACCGAGCGCCTCGGCGGCCTCCGCTGCCTCGGCGAGCATGCTCACATCGTCTTCAAGGTCCGACTCGGGCAACTCGCCCACGGTGCGGATGCCGATGTCCTGGTGATCCTGGAAGCCCGTACCAGCGGGGATCAGGTGACCAAGAAGCACGTTCTCCTTCAGACCGATCAGCGTGTCCACAGCGCCCTTGAGCGACGCCTCGGTCAGCACCTTTGTGGTCTCCTGGAACGACGCACCCGAGAGGAAGCTCTCGCTCTGCAGCGAGGCCTTGGTGATACCAAGAAGCAGCGTTCGGCCCGAAGCCGGACGCGCCTTCTTCGTCTTGGCGATCTCCTTACCCTCGGATTCAGCTCTCGCGTTGGCTTCCTTCACCTCGTCGCGGCCCACAAGCGCACCGACCGGCAGATCCGTGTCGCCCGCTTCCATGATCTTCAGCATGTGAGCGCCCTGGTTGTTCGCCTGCTTGAAGTGGTAACGGTCGAGCACGTCCTGAGGCAAGAGACCCGTATCACCCGGGTTCTCGACCTTCACCTTCCGCAGCATCTGCGAAAGGATCAGCTCGATGTGCTTGTCGTTGATCGTCACGCCCTGAGCACGGTACACGTTCTGAACCTCGTCCAGCATGTACGCCCAGAGCGCTTCCTCACCCTTAATCCGCAGGATGTCGTGAGGAACCAGCGGGCCTTCCGTGAGCGGATCACCCGCGTGAACAACGTCACCAGTGTGTACCTGCAGAGGCTTGTCGTTGGGCACGTGGTGATCCTTCTCGATGCCCGAGACGGACACCACGCGGATCGTCATCTTGCCCTTACGCTTATCAGAGTGAAGCTCGACACGGCCCGAGATCTCCGCCATCACAGCCGGATCCTTGGGCTTGCGTGCCTCGAAGATCTCCGTCACACGCGGCAGACCACCGACGATGTCCTGAGAACCGGCAGCGACCCGCGGCTGACGCGCGAGCATGTGGCCCGCCTCGATCACGTCGCCGTCCTTCACCTCGATACGCGCCTTGGCGGGTAGGTAGTGGAAGTCGAGGATCGCACCGTTGTCGTCGACGAT
>WUAK01000233.1 GCA_009827205.1 Phycisphaeraceae bacterium
GAGGAGGCGACAGCCAAGGGCACGCGCGATCAGATCCTGCCGACACTCTTGGTCGTACCGACCTCGGTCGTGGGCAACTGGGTGCGTGAGACCGAGCGGTTCTGCCCGCACCTGGACGCGATGATCCATCACGGCCCGGCGCGCCTGACCGGCACCGAGTTCCTCAAGCGGGCTGCCAAGGCGGACCTCGTCGTGACGACCTACGCGCTTGCGAACAGAGACCAGGACATCCTCGCAGCGATGCAGTGGGGGCGCCTCGTGCTCGACGAAGCACAGTTCATCAAGAACCCCGCGGCAAAGCAGGCGCAGGCTGTCCGGCAGATCAACGCCAAGTCGCGCATCGCCCTTACCGGTACGCCAGTCGAGAACAGGCTGAGCGAGCTCTGGTCGATCATGGACTTCCTGAACCCGGGCTACCTGGGCTCGCCCGGCACATTCCGCAAAAAATTTGCGGTACCGATCGAGAAATACCGCGACGACGCCAAGAGCATGCAGCTTCGTTCGCTGGTGAGGCCGTTCGTTCTTCGCAGGCTGAAGTCTGATCCGAAGGTCGTGGGTGATCTGCCGCCCAAGGTCGAGAGCCGCGAGTATTGCCACCTGACGAACGAGCAGGCGGAGCTCTACGAGCAGACTGTCAAGAGGATGCTCTCAGACGTGGACGCGACCGAGGGCATCAGGCGTCGGGGCATCGTGCTCTCGGCGCTCGTCAAGCTCAAACAGATCTGCAACCACCCCGCGCAGGCGCTCAAGGAGCACGTCAAGGGATCGACCACGCCGCCCTCGCCTGCGCGTTCCGGCAAGACGACACGTCTCATCGAGATGCTTGACGAGATCATGGCCGCGGGCGATCAGGCGCTGATCTTCAGCCAGTTCCGCCAGATGGGGCACCTGCTGGCGACCACACTCCGACACTCGCTCGACCGCGAGGTTCTTTTCCTGCACGGCGGCACACCACGCCTGCAGCGTCAGAAGCTCGTCGACGAATTCCAGAAAGCCGACGGCTCGGCTCCGATCATGCTCGTCAGCCTCCGCGCAGGTGGTGTCGGTCTGAACCTGACCGCCGCGAACCACGTGTTCCACTTTGACCGCTGGTGGAACCCCGCGGTTGAGAATCAGGCGACCGACCGCGCGTACCGCATCGGTCAGACGCGAACGGTTCAGGTGCACAAGTTCGTCTGCCGCGGCACACTCGAGGAGCGGATCGATGAGATGCTCGAAACCAAGAGCCAGCTCGCCGAGCAGATCGTGGGCTCGGGCGAGCAGTGGCTGACCGAGCTCGATACCGACGCGCTGCGCGACCTGCTGACGCTGAGGAGCGACGCCGTGGGCGAGTACTAGGGATCTTGGAGCGTGTTGGCAGCCGCTGGACATCAGCGGTTTCGGAGCCAACCGTTACCTCTGGCAGAGACGGCAATCAGGCCCCACTGGATGGGGCATCATTGAGGGATGGAGACCCGTTCGAAGATGCAGTCGCCTCACTTTCCAAAGAAGCCTGTTGAGAAGACAAAGAACCCGCGCCGAGTCCGCGCGGGTGTGAAGATCCCTTCCAACGAGCGCGCGGCCGAGAGCTGGGCGGGCCAGCGCTGGCTCAGGCTGATCGAAGCTGGGGCATCGCAGGAGGCTCAGGTTGAGGGGCTCGAATACGCCAAGCTCGGGCAGACGCGATCGGTCAAGATCGAGCCCGGCAAGGTGAGCGCTTTGGTTCAGGGCCGGATGCCCAGGGCGTACCGCGTCACGATCGAACTCGAGTCGTTCAGCCGAGACCAGTGGGACAAGATCATTCAGGAGATGGCCGGCCAGGCCCGGTACTCTGCCAAGCTGCTCGCGGGCGAGCTGCCCACGACGATCGAGGAACTCTTCGCCCCGTTCGGGCTACACCTCTTCCCCGTAGAGCCGACCGACATCAAGACAGACTGCAACTGCGACGAGCCCCGCGAGGAGGGCTCTACGTGGTGCAAACACTCGGCGTGCGTCGCGATGATCGTCGCAGACAAGCTCGCAGAGGATCCGTGGACGATCTTCTCGCTCCGTGGCATCGATCGGGATGATCTCGTCGAGCAGCTCAAGCATCTGCGGCTGCTGCCCGGCTCAGGCGATGGCTCCGCCCCCGTCTACTCGCCCCACATTGAATCGATCGAGACGATGACGCCCAAGCCGCTTGAGGAGTGCCTGGACCACTTCTGGGATCCCTCATCCGGGCTCGAGCACCTCCACCTGACCCCTGAGAAGCCGGCGGTCAGCCACCCGCTGCTTCGCCGGCTCGGTCAGAGTCCCTTCGAGGGCAGCAAATTCCCTCTCGTGGGGCTTCTGGCGACCTGCTACGACGTGGTGAGTGAGCAGGTCCTGACCGATGAGCAGGGACCCGAGGATGAGACTGGTGAATCGCCCGATGAGGGCTTCGAGGAGGAGTCAGATCTTTGACTCTGGCCCCGCCAGCCCCAATAGTTCACAGTCCGAACGAGCCGACCGCGATGAGGCATGAAGCCAAGGCGTGGTCATGGGTCCGGGCCGGGTAAGAGGGGTTTGAGCTCTTCTCGCCGCGGTAGGTCCGGGTCCCGCTCCGGCGTGCATTTGTAGGCACGCCCAGTCCGCGGCCGGCGCCTCAGAGGGAGGCCTGTCGGTTGCGATCCGATAGGCCGCGCGGGTCGGTGATCCGTGCCCAACGAGAAGGAGCCCGGCCGCGAAGGTCGATTCAATTCAGCGATCTGATCTGACCCGATAGTGTAATGGCTAGCACCACAGTTTTTGATACTGTTAGTCCAGGTTCGAGTCCTGGTCGGGTTACTTCTTCTTTCTGAATTTACGACGCGCAGCCGACCGCAAACGTGAGCAGCGCACAACCCATCGCGATCATCCTCGCCGCGGGCAAGGGCACCCGGATGAAGTCGGATCTGCCCAAGGTCTGCCATCCGATCGGTGGGCGCCCGATGGTGTGTGCGGTTGTGGACACGTGCCTCGCAGCGGGGTGCGCGAGCACGGTCGCGGTGGTGGGGTACAAGCAAGAACTCGTCCGCGAGGCTCTCTCGGAGTACGGCGACAAGGTCGATTACGCGATCCAGGACGAGCAGAACGGGACCGGGCATGCAGTCAAGTGTGCGCTACCGAACCTCTCCGGCGCAGACGACGACACGCCCGTCTTCATTCTCTGTGGCGACGGCCCGCTCATCCGCACCGACACGCTGGGTGCGATCCTTGATCTGCATACCAAAGCCAACGCCTCGGCGACGCTGGCGACCGCTGTCGTCGACGACCCGACGGGCTACGGCAGGATCGTGCGGGACGCCAGCGGCAGGTTCCTCCGCATCGTTGAGCAGAAGAACGCGAGCGACGAAGAACGCGCGATCCGCGAGATCAACCCGAGCTACTACTGCATCAGGCTCGCCGATCTGCGAGAGGGCCTCTCTCGTGTGACTCCAAACGAGGCGACCGGCGAGGAGTACATCACCGATGTCCCGGAGATCCTGCTTGGTCTTGGGCGCACGGTTGAGGTGATCGACGCGGTGCCCGCTGAAGATGTGCTGAGTATCAACACGCCAGAGCAACTCGCGGATGTCGATTCGATTTTCAGGAGCCGAACCGGCTCCGCGGGACGGGTGTAAAGGGGAGCCTTGGGGATGACGAACTCAGACTCGAACAAGCTGAAGATCTTCGCCGGTCGGCACATGCGTGATCTCGCGCAGTCGATGTGCGAACATCTCGACATCCCGATAGGTGAGGCGCGGACGCACGTGTTCCCCGACGGCGAGATGATGCTCAAGGTCGAAGAGGATGTCCGGGGTCGAGACTGCTATATCGTCATCTCGACGTGCATGCCCGTGAACGACAACCTGATGGAATTGCTGATCTTCCTCGACTGCCTGCGTCGCGCGTCGGCTGAGAATGTCACGATCGTGCTGCCTTACTTCGGCTACGCGAGGCAGGACCGCAAGAGCGAGGGCCGGGTCCCGATCACCGCGAAGCTGGTGGCGAACCTGCTTACCGCGGGCAAGGCCGACCGGATCATCGCGCTCGACCTGCACGCGGCCCAGATCCAGGGCTTCTTCGATATCCCCGTCGATCACCTGTCCGCGACGCCCGTGTTCAGCGACTACTTCAAGGCGCACCGGGATGACCTGAAAGACCTTTGCATGGTGAGCCCGGACGTGGGCAACGTGAAGGTCGCCGAGGGCTTTGCGAACATGCTGGGCGGTGATCTTGCGATCATCAACAAGCGGCGCCTCTCGGGCGACTCGGTCGAGACGGGTCACATCATCGGTGATGTCAAGGGCAAGACCGTTCTGATGGTTGACGACATGATCTCGACGGCGGGCACGATCTGCGCCGCAGCCGAGGTCGTCATGGAGAACGGGGCGACGGATGTCATCGCCGCGGCGAGCCACGGGCTTTTCGTGGGCAAGGCGTTCGAGCGACTCAACGACAGCCCGATCAGCAAGGTCGTGGTCACAAATTCGATCCCGCCCGAGAGAGCCAGGGAGGCGTTGGGCGACAAACTGGTCACACTGGACGTGAGCGGCCTGCTGGGCGACGCGATCCACCGTGTCCACCACAAGGAATCTGTCAGCGCGCTGTTCAAGGGAACCGCGGGCTTCAAGAGGTAACAAGAGAATCGGTTCCCCGAGGGCATCAGGCCCCGGGATGTTGTGAAGGAATGGAACTATGCACGAGAAAGCACCCGTCCTCAAGGGCGAAGTCAGAGAGCGGCTTGGCACCAGGTACTCCAAGCGACTGCGCGATGCGGGCCGACTGCCCGTGGTTGTCTACGGTCACGGCAAGGACCCCGCTTCGATCAGCGTCGATGCCAAGGAGACGATCAACTACATAGATCGGAAGAGCG
>WUAK01000234.1 GCA_009827205.1 Phycisphaeraceae bacterium
CTGTGGTCCCCGACTTCCCATCTCATGAGCCTGCAACCATCGTTGATGGCGGTCGGGCTCAGGAATGGAGAACCGTTTGAGGTTCTCGCGCTGAGACGTATCCTGCTGAAGGTGCCGGAATCCCCGGGCCTTGAGTCGAAGATTTCGTCCCAGCCAACCAGAATGTCTGCGCCCGGTGAGTTGAAGCTTTCTCCAACACTTGTGGGCATATCAAGAGAATCAGTTCTGACAAGGCCTGGACCTGTTCCGTTGAGGACTTGTTCCTCGCCGGAGTCCTTGGCCATGTACATCAGGAACGACACGTCGTCGTTCGGCATGATGACGGGTTCCAGGGGGTCTGCTGCGGCTGCGAAACCGAAGACAGACACAATTGTCCCTGCAACGCCGGCAACAGCCACCTTCGGTGGTGCAGCCATCAAGCGTGGCATAGCGAATCTCTCCTGACGCATGCATCGCACGGACAACAAACAACGTCCGTTGTGAATTCTGCGTCTTTAACGGAAGGAGGAGACCGCTTTCCACACGATCACCCTGCCGACCTGCTTCTCCTACCTCTCAGTGGTGAAGCTACAACAGAAATCAGGCATGACCAGTCAAAGCGGCAAAAACGTTCGGAAAGTTAAGATCGGCACCCCCGGCTTAACCCTTACCACCCCACCACTTGCGGGCGACGCTGCACGAGGTGCTCCAGTTCGCTGGAATCGAGCTCGCTATCTCATGAACATGTTCTATTAATGAGCCGGTTTGGATAAACTGTGCCTATGGAGCTGACAACGCTGAGACAGTTTGCGGTGATCGCGGAGGTCGGGCACATCACGCGGGCGGCTGAGCGGCTGGGGGTGACCCAGCCGGCGCTGAGCGCGATGCTGAAGAAGCTTGAGGCGGAGGTGGGGGCACCGCTTCTGGATCGCACCGGCCGTGGTGTTGTACCGACCGCTGCTGGCGCGGCTTTTTTGGAGCACGCGCTGGCATCAATTCGGCACGCCGAGAAGGCCACCGAATCTGTACGGGAGTTGATTGGGCTGGAATCTGGCTCGATCCGGATCGGTGGCGGGGCGACGGCGGTGGCACACCTGTTGCCGCGTGTGGTGTCGGCGGTCCGTAAGTCCCACCCGGCGCTGAAGTTCTACGTGAGAGAAGCGGGCTCGCGTGCGGTCGCGGATGCGGTGGTTTCGGGTGAACTCGACCTCGGGATCGTGACTGCGCCGATCGCTGGGCTTGGCGCGGGGGAGTTGATGTCGGTGGCGATGGTGCGTGATGAGCTGTTACTTGTGGTTCCGCGAGGGCATCCCCTGTACGAACGCTCGACATACTCATGGTCAAGCATTCGTGAAGATTCAATGGTCCTGTTTGAAGATGGGTCTGCGGTGCGGAACATCATCGACACCGCGTCTCTTTCAGCGGGGGTAACGCTGAACGTGGTGATGGAAGTTCGGTCAACAGAAACGATCGAACGCATGATCGAAGCGGGAATCGGGCCCGGGTTTATTAGCCGGTTCGCGCTTGGGGACAAACGGGGGCTCCGATGCAGAGACGGAAGACTTTTCCGAGAGTTGGTTATCGTGCGCAGACGGGACAGGATGCCGAGTGCGGCGTTGGCTGTGTTCGAGCAGATTCTTATTTCAGAACTGTCCTAGCGGGCGTCGCGGCGGTTGGTGTTTGCGGTGCGTCTTACGCGGATGACGGCCTGGATCCGTCTGAGTTGCTGTCCGATGCTTCGGCGCGCACGAGCCTTCTCGCTTCGGCTGCGTCATCGGGCGCGGCGAGCGGGACGGCTCTTGAGCTTGTCAGCGCGGACGGCACTGCGAAGGTCAAGGCCATCGGTCAGATGCAGTTCAGGCATGTGTACAACCACCGCAACGGCAGTGGTGTTGACCAGGACGATTTCGGGTTTGAGTTCCGCCGGATTCGTCCGGGCCTGAGCGGCTCGCTGCAGGACGGGAAGATCCCGTTCTACATCGTGGCTGAGTCAGACAGGAACGCACCGCTGACACTCAATGACGCGTGGTTCGGGTACAAGGCCGACAACGGGGACCGGTTCCGAGTTGGCCAGTTCGCTCCGGGCTTTACGCGTGAGCAGCTTGTGAGCAGCAAGAGGAGGCTCGCGTCGGACAACTCGGTTGCGCACGCGTTCTTCAATTTCAGCCGTTCGCAGGGTGTTGACTGGCAGCGCACCTCTGGCGACTGGAAGACGTTCGTGTTTATCGGCGATGGCGCCGGCGAGCGGAACACACCCTACACGATGGACGCTGACTACGGCGCCACGGCCCGTGTGCAGCGGAAGTTCGGCGAGGGTGACTGGAAGCGTCACGACGACTTCATCGGCAAGCCTGGTGAGACAACGGCGTACCTCGTGGGTGCAGGTGTGAGCATCGCAGGCGGTGAGATCGATGCCGACAGCGACGGCATGCGTGACGACGACTACTACGACTTCCGCTACACGGTGGACGCGGGCGTCGAGGGCGACGGCTGGAACGCGTTCGCTGCGTTCTTCGGACAGCAGTTCGATGCGCAGACGATGAGTGAGGTCAACACCTACGGCGTCACGGTGCAGGGCGGCGTGTTTGTGACTGATGACGTGGACATCTTCGCGCAGTACGCGTGGGCTGATGACGACGCGGGCAATGGTGAGCTGAGCATCATCACCGCGGGCTTCAACAAGTACATCAAGGGCCACACGATCAAGCTGACGGTCGATGCAAACGTCGCGACTGAACCGGTCACCTCGAACTTCAGCAGCGGCTCACGCGGCACGCTTGTTGATGCGATGGGTGAGGACGGCCAGTTCTTCATCCGCTCGCAGATTCAGCTGCTGTTCTGATTCGAATGAAGAGAAACTCATGACGCGGGTGAGGGCGGTTGCTTGGCCGCCCTTGCCTGTTTTTAGGCGAAGAGCTCGGGCTCGAGAGCGTCTTCGTGTTCGAGCAGTTTGCGTTTGGTTTCGATGCCGCCCCCGAAGCCGTGCAGTGTGCCGTCCTTTGCGATGACGCGGTGGCACGGGACGATGATTGGTACCCGGTTGGCGCCGTTGGCCTGCCCTACCGCCCTTGGGACTGAGTCGACGCGCGTGGCGAGCTCGTTGTAGCTGATGGTCTCGCCGAAGGGGATGGTGAGGAGCTCTTGCCAGACGCGCTGCTGGTGGTCCGTGCCCGGCAGGCAGAGTGGCACATCGAACGTGGTGCGTTTGCCGGTGAAGTACTCGCTGAGTTGTGCTTGGGTCTGGTCGAGCAGGTCGGTCGTCGGCGTGGCGGACTCGTAGTCGCCTTCTTGCTCGAAGCGGCAGGCGAGCAGGCGTTCGATGTCGTGCTTCTCCTGGCTCAGCCTGGGTCGGCGCGCGAACTCGAGGAGGCAGAGCGCTGGGACACCCGTCTGGGGTGCACGCTCGATGACACCCGCGAAGAGGTCACCGACGGGTGTTTCGATGGTCCTTGTGACGACGCGTTCGTTCATGCGGGCATGGTACCGCGAGGCCGGCGTGATAGCTGAGAATGAGTCTCAGTCATTCATAATCATTGGCTATGAAAGATACAAACTTCATTGATTTGATGTATGTCGATTCGGCGCCGATTGTATAAGCAGGAACAAGGAGCACACCATGGCAAGCGACGCATTCGGAGCGAGGCAGACACTCGAGGTCGGCGGCGAGAACTACACGTATTACAGGCTTCGGACTCTTGAGGAAAAGGGTCTGGCTCGGATTGATTCGATTCCTTACTCGGTGCGTGTGCTTCTTGAGGCGCAGCTTCGGAACCTCGACGGGTTCATCGTGACCAACGACGATGTGACGGCGCTTGCGGGTTACAACGCGGGTGACGTGAACAGGGTCGAGATGCCTTTCATGCCCGGGCGTGTTGTGCTGCAGGACTTTACGGGTGTGCCGTGCGTCGTCGACCTTGCGGCGATGCGAGACGCGATGAAGAAGCTTGGGGGTGACCCGGAGCAGATCAACCCGGAGGTTGTGTGTGACTTGGTGATCGATCACTCGGTGCAGGTTGATGACTTTGCGACGCGAGTGGCGCTGACGATCAACGCCGAGCGCGAGTTCGAGCGGAACAACGAGCGGTACAAGTTCCTGAAGTGGGGCCAGGAGAGCCTGTCGCGTTTCCGTGTCGTTCCCCCGGCGACGGGCATCGTGCACCAGGTGAACCTTGAGTATCTGGCTCGTGGTGTGCTGACCAGGACTGCAAACGGCGAGCTTCAGGTGTACCCCGATTCGCTCGTGGGCACAGACAGCCACACGACGATGATCAATGGTCTTGGCGTGCTTGGCTGGGGTGTGGGCGGCATCGAGGCCGAGGCGGTGATGCTCGGTCAGCCGGTGTACATGCTTACGCCCGAGGTTGTCGGGTTCCGCCTGAAGGGCAAGCTGCCCGAGGGCGCGACGGCGACGGACATGGTGCTGACCGTGACGCAGATGCTCAGGGCGCACGGCGTGGTGGAGAAGTTTGTCGAGTTCTTCGGCGACGGCATGGCTGACCTCAGCCTGCCCGACCGG
This sequence comes from Phycisphaeraceae bacterium, assembly GCA_009827205.1. Classification (GTDB taxonomy): domain Bacteria; phylum Planctomycetota; class Phycisphaerae; order Phycisphaerales; family UBA1924. Next base: position 4,496 of record WUAK01000234.1, read on the forward strand.
GCGACGATCGCGAACATGGCGCCCGAGTACGGCGCGACGTGCGGCTTCTTCCCGATTGACAGCGTGACGCTCGATTACCTGCGTCTGACGGCGCACACCGAGGAAGAGATCGAGCTCACCGAGAAGTACGCGAAGGCGAACGACTTCTGGTGGGACAAGAGCAAGCCCGAGCCCACGTTCTCGTCGGTTCTTGAGCTTGATCTGTCGACGGTTGTGCCGAGCCTTGCGGGTCCGAAGCGGCCCCAGGACCGCGTCGAGCTGACAGCGATGAAGGGCGAGTTCAACCGGGCGTTGACCGCGGACGTCGGCCCGCAGGGTCTGGGCGTTCCCCAGAAC
>WUAK01000235.1 GCA_009827205.1 Phycisphaeraceae bacterium
GAACTCGGGCAGCGTTGGCGCGATCCGAGTCGGTACAAGATATGTCGATCGAGGAGGGCAGTACGCTATCCCATCGGCCATCTCCAACACCCTCGAAGACTCGGACGACGATCTGATTCAGATGACCGGATTCTCGTTCTCTGCGCCGGGTAGCTTGTACAACATTACAGCTGGCGGAGACATCGGCGCCTCGACCGCGGGTGACGGCGCTCCGAACGACTTCACGGTCGGACAACACTTCGGTGCGCTGTACACCGGGCTCTCCCCGGCTGTGGGCACCGGATTCACGCAGGGCGACCTCGCGAACTTCGCACTGACTACCGGCGGACAGATTGCCCTGATCAACGTCTCAGGCGGCATCGGAACCGAGCAGGATGGTCAGACGACGAACCTGCCCATTCTCAGCACTCAGCCCGTCGTGATCACGACCGGTGTTGATCCCGATCTGAGGGGCGATATCGGGCTCATCCGTGTGGGTTCGCACGTCGCGGGTGACACACTCACCATCGACACCAGCGCGACGAACGGCTCTATCGTCGGCGGCCTGCTGATCTCTCAGGACGTGCCAGACTTCGGTCGCACACCCACCGGCGACGACGTCGGCGTCTTTGATGGCTTTGACGGAATCAACCTGAACCTCGGCCAGGATTCTGACATCAGGTTCGTCGATATTCCCTTCCTTGATCTTCAGGGCGCAAGCAACTCCTTCCTCCCGATTATCACCGGTGAGACACTCACGCTCATTGATGACGCGGGCGGCCGGGTCGAGATCTCAGTCACCTCACGTGAACTCAATGGGATTGAGATTGGTCGCGTCTATGTCCTGCCTGTCGAGGGCTCAGAGGGTGTCGCGATTGCTCGTATCGAGATCGATTCATTGGCCGGCACCGGTGTCTTCACGGGCGGCAGAGAACTCCGCATCGAGGGCGAGGGCGGGCAGAGCGTCCAGGACATCATCTCGATCGGCCGGATCGTCATTGATGGATCCGATGCGTTTAGCGACATCGTGATCGAAGGCTCGGCTCAGATCGATGTCTGGCGCATCGATGCGCCAACTGGCCTCAACGAGATCCGCCAAGATACGCCCGACGGCGATATCGTCGCGATCGACGCAAACGCACTCACGACCCTTCGGATTGTGCAGGGCGACCTCGGTCGCACGCAGCTGCCCGCGTGGGGACCAACCCAGATCGGTCCAGAACTCGGTATCAACGGCAGCAACAACAACAACGAGACGTCGTTCGCCCTCGCGAACCTGAACCTCGACGGCGACTGGAATGGGCAGGTCTTCAGGCCGACAACCGACAGCAACATCAACGCTGGCAACGGCTACCTCGATGACATCGGTTCACCATTCGACATCTTCCTCAACGGTCTCGTCGTCCGCACGGGCGGCATCGGGCTGGTCGAGGTCTCGGGCGGCGTAGGCGACATCATCAGCCAGGACGCGACAGCGTTTATTGATCGGGTCGTTGTCAACGAGGACGGCGTGACCGCCGAGGGCGAGTTCGACGGAATCTTCGGTGTCATCTACTCAGAAGGTGACATCGACGAGATCGAGATCGGCGACGGGCTCAGCGGTCTATCCGATACCCCGTTTGCGCAGGCTGGTATTTTCGCTGGCGGCTCGATCAACTCGATCACGGACAACATCGCCAACTCGAACATCTCTGGCGTCATCACGTCAGTCGGATTCAACACTGGCATCACGGCCAACGTGCTCGGGATCGACGAGATCTCGCTCGACGGCGGAGGCGACATCGTCGACGCGTACATCGCAGCATCTCGAAACCTCGATGAGTTCTGGAGAGGCGTGTTCTTCCGCAACGACGCGGTGTTCTTTGGAAACCTCAATGATCTGGTTGTCCGCAACGGCGACATCTTCAAATCAGAGATCATCGTCGGTCAGCTCGACAACCTGTCAATCACCGGCGGGTTCTACGACGCTACCGAGCTCAACGTCCTCGACACCGTCACGGATGTCATCTCGGCCGATGGATTCCGAAACTCAACCGTGGGCGGCGAGATTACCGAGTTCAGGCAAAGCCGCATCCTTATCGGTGAGGATCTCGAGAGACTCCAGGTCACCGCCAACGGCGACTTCGCCGATACCACACTGAACGTCACGGGCGATGTTGTCCGCAACATCGCGGCTCGCGACTTCATCCGAGCCAACATCGGTGTTGCAAACACGATCAACGCTATCAACCTCTCGGGCAACATGCTCGCAAGCTCGATTACTGCCGGTCAGATCGTTGCGTTGACTGCGACCGACAGCATCCGGACATCGAGCATCAATGTCTCGGGCCCGCTTCAGAACATCACGGTTGGCAACGAGGTCAATCGCACGGACATCACAGTCAGCGGTCCGGACGGCAGGATCGATCTGATCAGCGTTGTAAACGACCTGAGTGCACAGATCACGTCCTCCGGCAGGATCGCGACGATCCAGTCGGTCGCGGGCGACATCCTCGGCTCGATCGTCACGACCACAGACCGAGGCGATATCAGCCTCATCTCTGCGTTCCGCGACCTCGCGGTGACCACCGATATCGGCGGCAACCTCAACACGCTGAGTGTCGGCAGGAACATCGGCATTGCCGATGATCCCAGCGTGATCCTCGTCAAGGGCAGCGTCGGCACACTCGACGTTTCCGGCGGCCGAGTGTTCTCTGATCTTCGCATCGGTGAAGGTGTATCGCTTATCACCTTGGGCGGTGCCGTCAACACACCTGCAAATGCCAAGAGCGCCGACGGCGACATCGAGGCATTCGGCAGAATCCAAACCGTCAACATCACCGGCGACTACGACGGCCAGATCATCTCCGAGTCGGGCGGCATCGGTAACGTCACTATCACCGACGGCTCCCTGCTTGGTGGTGGCGCGATTATCGCACGCGACGGCGGTATCAACAGCATCGTTATCATCGCAGGTCATCTCCTGGGTGACATCTTCGCAGACCAGAGCATCGGCACCATCCGAGTCGAAGCCTCGGCCGACGGCGTCTTCGGTGATGTGGGCATCAACCCCGGCCTCTCGGCAGGCGTGGCCTCAAGCGATGCAAACCGCAACCAGCTCCCCCCCGGCGTGGTCGCGACCAGCGCCATCGACGGACCGGTCATCGTCTCCCTGCGAGGCATCAACAACTTCATCGTTACGGGCGGCTCCGTCTTCGACGCAACCATCTACGCGGGCACCAACCTCGGACTCCTGCAGGTCGCGGGCAACGTCCAGTCCGACGGCCAGCAGACAGATGATGACTCCGTCACGATCGCTGCGGGCGACCAGATCCAGGAAGTCAACATCTCAGGCGGCGTGAGCGACACGCTCTTCCTCGCCGGTGTCACAAGCTTCGGTTCCATGCCGATATTCAACGTCCTCGAACCGCTCTACATGGACCGCCCAGGCGGCGTCGGCGCCGATGCCGACACGATCAAGTCGGGCCGAATCCAGAGCGTCACCATCGGCGGCAACGCCACGGATGTCACATTCAGCGCTGGCATGGTTGCAGGCGTTGACGGCGTCTACGGCACCGGCGACGAGAGCATCGTCCTTGGGTTCAGCCTTGTCGATCAGCTCAACATCGCTGGAACTCGCACCAACGTCACAGTCAGCGCCGATCGCAAGTTCTACACACTCAATGGCCAGGTCATCACGCCTTCCATCCAGGACGCGACGCCCTCGCTCAACAACGCGGGCCGCAATGCTGCAAGCGCCGACGGCCTCATCGAGTCCTTGCAGGGTGCCTTCTCCGGCGGAATCATCGATCTCACCAATCTGGGCACCGTCGTCGACTTCGGCACCGTCCAGACCTTTGTCTGGAACGGCACGACGTTTACCGTCGAGGCCCTGTCCACCGACGGTGGGGCAAACGCCGATCCTGCTCGAGGCATCGTCTGGGACGCCTCCCGAGGCAGGCTCATCCTCGCGAACACGAGAATTGAAGACGGGGTCATCGTCTCGGTTGTCGACAATGACAACAACCCAGCGACCCCGCTGCCCGAACTCATCGACTTCGACATCGTCTCAAACGATGAAGCCTCGATCGGCCTCATCCAGATCAACGGCAACCTCCGCGGCGGCTCTGACATCATCGTCGATAACTACGCCAACACCATCGATATCGATGACTACGACGGCACAGGCCTCATCGCAGTGGGCGTTGACGTTGTCACGTTCAACGTCGGCCGATTCGCCGGGGGCAGCATCTCCGCAAACTTCGTTGACAGCCTGAGTTTCTCGAGAAGCCTCGTCGTCTCTAACAGCATGATCCCGTCGATCGATCTGTCGGGTGTCCGCTCGTTCAACGTCACCGAGAACATCACCGCCAACGTGAATGTTGACCGTTCGATCACAGAGATCTTCAACGTCGGCGGCATCCTCGCACAGACGATCGTTCGGGCAGGCGGTTCAATCACGAACTTCACCGTTGGTGAGATCGACCGAGGCCGGATCAGCGTTAACAACGTCATCGGCAGCGTGAATATCGCCGGCAGTGCCTTCGATGCATCGATCATCGCCGGTGGCGATCTCGGCACCGACGGCGAGGTCGGTCAGTCCGGTGATTCGTCCACCGTCGACCGCACCACGAGCGGCTCGATCGGAAACGTTACGATCGGCGGCAACTTCTTCGAGTCTGATCTGGTGGCCGGCTTCCTCCGAGGCGCCGAC
>WUAK01000236.1 GCA_009827205.1 Phycisphaeraceae bacterium
TCTTGTGGATCTCCTCGGGATGAAGACAGAGATCCTCCCAGGCGAGACGATCCGCGAGCCCGACGGACTCGCGATGAGCAGCCGGAATGTGCACCTGAACGAGACCGAGCACGCACAGGCGCTGGCTATCAGCCAAGCGATCCGCGAGGGCGGCAGGACTCCTAAATGGCGTGAAGCCGAGCGGGAAATGCACCGAATCCTCACCGATGCCGGGATGGAGGTCGATTACGCCGTCGTACGCGAGGCGTCCGGGCTCGTCCTGAACCCGGATGACGCACCGGGTCTTGAATACCGCTGCGTCATCACGGCGAGATCGGGCGGTGTCCGCCTGCTCGACAACGGCCCGTGGCCCGCGTGAGTTCTAGACTCCCATCCAGAAACGCTAGAACAAGAGGAGGCCGCCTTGGACCTGAAGAAGACACCCCTGCACCAGTGGCACGTCGATCACGGCGGGAAGATGGTCGATTTCGAGGGCTGGTCACTGCCCATGTCCTTTTCGGGCATCACCGACGAGCACAACCAGGTTCGCAAATCGGGCGGCGTCTTCGATGTCTCTCATATGGGCCGTCTGAAGTTCAAGGGTCGCCATGCCAGGAAGCTGCTTGAGCGGGCCTGTTCAAGGCGGATCTCGGACATGCAAGTGGGGCAGTGTCGATACTCGCTGCTGCTCAACGACAAAGGCGGCATCCGAGACGATGTCCTCGTCTACAGGCTCGGTGATGACGAGTTCATGATGGTCGTCAACGCCTCGAACAGGCAGAAAATCAAGGACCACCTTGCCAGTCTCCAGGAATCTGACGACCTCAAGGTCAAGACAGAGGACCAGACCGAGTCGACCGCGATGATCGCGATCCAGGGACCGAATGTCATGGAACTCGCGTCGAAGGTGTCGAGCGAAGTACCGACGCTCAAACGCTACCGGTTCGTGACGAAGAATCTCGTCGTGATCAAGCTCATGGTGAGCCGCACAGGTTATACAGGCGAGAACGGGGTCGAGGTCATCCTTCCCGCTGGCGCGACGGGTATGGCGCTCAAACTCATGATGAAAGATCTCGACGCCAACCAGGCTGATGCGCTTATCAAGCCTGCCGGTCTAGGCGCTCGCGACACGCTGAGGCTTGAAGCAGGCATGCCGCTCTACGGGCATGAACTGACCGAAGAAACCAACGCGCTGTCAACAGGTCTCGGCTTTGCAATCAGTATGGACAAAGACGAGCACGAGAACGGCGAAGAATTCGTCGGCCAGGCCGCTCTCAAAGCAACTCTCGCCGAGGGCGGCCCCAAGGAAGCACTCGTTGGACTCGAGATCGACAGCCCCCGCACCGCACGTCAGGGCATGGACATCATGTCTGATGGCGCATCAGTTGGACTGGTCACGAGCGGTTGCAAGAGCCCTACGCTGGGCAAGTCGATCGCAATGGCATACGTCACACAAGCACACAAAGAGCCCGGCACGAATCTCACAATCGTCAGCGGCAAGAACGAACTGCCGGCGACTGTCGTCCCGCTGCCATTCTACAAAGCACCAAAGAAGTAAACAGATTCGGGTCAATCGTCTTTAGGAATCTCAACCCAGCCTTCGGTCGAGTGCCTGACAATCGTCCCCGTCAAAGCGTAAAGCAGTTGCTCGGCGACGTTAGTCGCGTGATCGGAGATCGCCTCGCATCGGCTTGCGATCCCGTGCAGCATGAAGCCGCAGTCCACCGACATCGAGCCTGAGGCGATGTCGTTCTCGGCGTCTCGTAGCAGGTTGCCCTTGAACTCGCGGATGGTGTCCTCGCTCCTGAGGATCAACTTGGCGAGATCGGCGTCTTTCTTCTCGAGAGCCGAGCACGTGTCGCGGACAATCCCGATGACACTGTTCGCAATAACCCGGAAAGTGTCTGGAACATCGATCCCGATTCGTGACTCAACACGCTCAGCAATATCAACTGCGAGGTCCGCGATACGCTCCAACTCGTTGTTGACCTTCACGATCACGAGGACTTCTCGGATCTCGCTCTCCGGAACTTCTGAAGCGATACGTGCAGCAGCAGACAGGAGCGCTACAGACTTCTTTTCGATCTCGACATCGATCGTGTCGACCTCGTCGTCACGCTTGACAACCTCGGAGGCGGCCGACGTGTCCCCCGCGAAGAAGGCCTCAAACGACTCCTCGCAGATAGACAGCACACGCCATCCCTGACCGACCAGTTCCTGTCGGATCGAGCCCAGCACCTCACCGAACTTTTTGACGTCATCTGTCATACGTTGCTACGCCCCTTGTCCGCTGAAACAGTAGCACAATCGCGGCCCGCTGACAGGGCTTCATCGAGGGCTACAGTGAGACCAGAACCAATCCCGGGTCTACACCCCGGCAAGCGGAGCACCAATCATGGCTTTCTCGATCGAGCTCATCCACGGCAGACAGATCCTCGACTCTCGCGGCAACCCAACCCTTGAGGTGGAGGTTGTCCTTGAGAGCGGTGCTATCGGCAGAGCGGCGGTCCCCTCAGGGGCCTCGACGGGCGAGAACGAGGCCGTCGAACTCCGTGACGGGGGCGAGGCATGGCTCGGCAAGGGCGTCATGAACGCTGTCGACAACGTGAACGACCGCATCGCGCCTGCGATCGAGGGATTCGATGCACGCGATCAGGAGGGTGTTGATTCGGAGATGCTCGAACTCGACGGCACCGAGAACAAAAGCGAGCTCGGGGCAAACGCGACGCTCGGTGTCTCGATGGCCGTCGCCAAGGCCGCAGCCGAGGCTTCTGGCCTCCCCCTCTACCGCTACCTGGGAGGGTCTTCTGCAAAGGTGCTGCCCGTCCCGATGCTCAACATCCTCAACGGCGGCAAGCACGCGGACAACACAGTGGACTTTCAGGAGTTCATGATCCAACCCTGGGGTTTCGAAGACTTCCACGAGGCCATGCGAGCCGGTGTTGAGATCTACCACACGCTCAAGAAAGTGCTCTCCTCACGCAACATGAGCACCGCGGTTGGTGATGAGGGCGGCTTCGCACCCGACCTCAAGGACAACGAGGACGCGCTGCGGGTCATCGAAGAAGCCGTCGATAAGGCTGGGTACAAGTGGGGCGAGCAGATCTATGTTGCGCTCGACCCGGCGACCAGCGAGCTCTGGAACGAAGCCGAGAAAGACGGCAAGAAAGGCTACAAGTTCTTCTCCAGCAGCCAGGAGATCATCAGCTCGAGCGACCTCATCGGGATCTGGGCAGATTGGTGCCAGAAGTACCCGATCCGCTCGATCGAGGACGGCCTCGCAGAGAACGATTGGGCTGGCTGGGCTGAGCTCACAGCAAAGCTCGGTGAAAAGGTCCAACTCGTGGGCGACGATCTGTTCGTGACAAACAAGAAGTTCGTCGAGCGCGGCGTGGCAGAAAAAAGCGCCAACGCCGTACTCGTGAAGGTGAACCAGATCGGGACGCTCAGCGAGACCTTCGACGCTGTGAACTATGCGATGCGGAACAACTTCGCATGTGTCATGAGCCACCGCTCAGGCGAGACCGAAGACGCCACGATCGCCGATCTCGCGGTCGCGACCAACTGCGGTCAGATTAAGACTGGTGCGCCCTGCCGGAGCGACAGGAACGCGAAGTACAACCAGCTGATCCGGATCGCTGAGGAGCTTGGCGAGAATGCCGTCTACGGCGCGAGCACCTGGAACCGCTGATCAAACCTAGAGGTTGATCGGGACTCCCTCATCCCTGAATTTCTCGATGAGCAGTTGGCCTTCCTTAATCAGCGTCTGAAGTTGCTTGATTGATGCATCGAGTGATCGGTACAGGTCTTCGTTCGTGGAGAGCTGACCAAGCGTGCCCTCGCCTCGGTTAATCCGTGCTCCGATGTCACGCGCTTCCATCGCGGCCTGGTCGATCGAAACAACCGCGGAGTCGAGCTTCGCGAGTGATTCATCCGTGCGGGCGCCGATCCGCTCGGTCTCGCTCGTGATCGACTCGGCGGCATCACGCCACTTCGTGAGCGAATCGCGTACATCAGCCATCAACGCGTCCTCGTCCAGCAATGCTTCGGTGGTCGCAAGAACCTCGTCGATTCGAGCAACCAGTGAATTCAGGTCCTGAGCTTCGGGATCTTCGCTATCGATTACGCCCGCGAGACGTTGGCCCACGTCTGTGTAGGTGTCTGCGAGTGTGTTGATACGCTCTGCTGTTTCGCCCAGCGTGTCAATCTGGGTTGTGACCTGCTCGGCAAGTGAATCCATAAGCGAGGCGACCTCTCTGCGGTACTCCTCGCCCTCGCCGGTGACAAATTCGCTGTGTGGGCCGGGCCCGGAGACGAAGTCCAGCGACGCGCTGCCGATGAAGCCTGCATCGAGGAAAAGACTGAAATCAGCCGGGATCTCGACATCCTCGAAGTAGCGGACGTTGATGAGTGCCTCGCCTGAGCCATCTGCGGCAATGCTGATCCCTGTGACATCACCAATCCTGACGCCGTTGAGCGATACCGGCGCGACTGGTGATACTCCTCTTGCTGAAGACGTGCGGATCACGAGTCTCTGGTACTCGCGGCCGATGCCTGAGAGTTCTCCAAAGCTCATAAGCATCCAGCTGAGGAGCAGGATGCCGACGATGGCGGTCAGCCCGATGAGGCTGTCACGAGCGGTGTTTCTCATCTGGTGATCCCTGGCGCGTGTGCTGCGCTTCCTGCGGCTTCGAAAAACTGTGCGACAAACGCATTGCGGCTCTCTCTGAGTTCGTCGAACGATCCTTGTTCGACAATCTTTCCTTCGTTGAGA
>WUAK01000237.1 GCA_009827205.1 Phycisphaeraceae bacterium
ACGCGCTGGAAATAAGCTGAGACCAGACAAAGCCATCGTTTACGACCGCAAACTGGTTGAAGACTTCACGGATTGCGTAGGCCCCTAGCCGATCGAGCATGATCATCCCGAGAAAGATGATCGAGTTCACCGCTATCAGGGTGTGGACCAGGATCGGGCGCTTGGTTCTGGGTCTGTCGGTCGTGAGCGGGATGAACAAGAGGGCTCTCCGGCGGGCATTCAGGGGCCCGCGCCTGCGTCTATTCCGGGGAGTCTTCGCGTCTGCCTGATCTTTGGCGACTTGGGTTCTATATTTACTCTCCACCGGCGGGCAAGGCTGTATGCAGGGCCCGCCGATACCCGAACAAGCCGCGGCCAACCGCGAGAAGGATCGAAAATGAGCACCTTTGCCAAGGGCCTTGAAGGCGTCATCGCAGCCGAGACCAATATGTCCTGGATCGACGGCGTCAACGGCGTCCTCGAATACGTGGGCATCAACATCGACGCCCTCGCCCAGAACTCGACCTTCGAGGAAACCGTCTACCTCCTCTGGAACAAGAAGCTCCCGACGCGCTCCGAGCTCGACGCGTTCACCAAAGAGCTCCGTGATCACTACTCGATCCCGAGCGAGATCAAAGACCGCATCAAGGCGATCCCGGCAACCGCCGAACCCATGCACGTGCTCCGCAGCCTGATCTCAGAGCTCGCGTTCTATGACAGCAACCCGAACGACAACGACGTCGAGAGCGCCCGCAAGAAATCGATCAACATCCTCGGCCAGGCGCCGGCGCTCGTCGCCGCGTACGACCGTGCCCGCAGGGGACTCGATGTGGTCGAGCCCGACACCGAGCTCAGTTTCAGCCAGAACTTCCTCTACATGCTCAACGGCGAGAAACCGACCGACACGATGGCACGTGCGTTCGACATCTGCATGATCACCCATGCGGACCACGGCCTGAACAACTCGACCTTCGCCTCTCGCGTGGTCATCTCAACGCTGAGCGATGTGTACTCCGCGCTGACCGCAGCGGTTGGTTCGCTTAGAGGTCCTCTTCACGGCGGAGCCAACGAGGGCGTCATGAAGATGCTCAACGAGATCGATTCGATCGATGCCGTCGAGGATTACGTGATGACCAAGCTCAAGAACAAGGACCGGATCATGGGCTTTGGCCACCGTGTCTACAAGGCCAAGGACCCGCGTGCGAACGAGCTGCAGAAGCTCGCCGAGCAGCTTGCCAAGGACACGGGTAACGAGGCCCTCTTTGAGAAATCGCACCGGATCGAAGAGATCATGGCCCGCGAGGTCGGTGCCAAGGGCATCTACCCGAACGTCGACTTCTACAGCGCGACCACGTACCACTGCATCGGACTCAAGCTCGACCTGTTCACACCGATGTTCGCCATGAGCCGACTGGGCGGCTGGTCGGGCCACGTCATCGAGCAACTGGGTGACAACCGCCTGTTCCGCCCGAAGGCCGAGTTCGTGGGCGAGCACAACGTGCCCTACGTCCCGATCGACGAGAGGTAACGGGCACTCCGACATTCTGAACCCAACGCGCCCCTCGCGAAAGCGAGGGGTATTTCTTTAGAGACCAAGCAGCACAAGCATCTCGTCGAGCAAGATGCGAGCGCTGTCTTCGTCGCCCATAGGTCTGACGGAGATCTTGACACGCACGCGCCTGCCGTCAGGTGTGGCGCGGACGACAACCTTCTCAAAGACGGTGCTGCCCGACTGGCGCGCCTCGATCGTCGCGCGCTGCTCGGATTCTGCCCGATCGGTGACGGTGTAACCCATCCGAGTGAGTGCCGTTTCTGCAGCCGCGGCGACGTCTCCCGCGCGATACCCAGCGGGGAGCTTGGCCTCGAGCGTGCCGAACGACCAGTCGGCGCGGATATCGTGGTAGCCCTGTGTCGCGGTCGTGCGCGCACAGCCGGCCAGTGCCAGCACAATCATGATCAGCGGGATGGTCAGTCGCCTAGCCATTTACTCATATCAAGATCGTCCAGACTGAGCCGGCCTCGCCACTCACGGAGCGCTTCGAGAATCACAGGGTCGACAGGCTCGGATTTGGCGGGAGCCTTGGCTTCATTCTTCTCCGGTTCGGGATGAGTCAGCTGATCTTTCGAATTCGCCGGGGGCACCTCGGGCATCGGCCGAGCTGGCTCCAGAGCCTCGGGCGGCAGGTCAGCCTCATCGATCTTGAATAGGTCCTTCCAGTACCGGATTGCCTGGGGCGAGAGCGGCACCTCGGTCGTGAAGGCGGGCCTCGACCACGCCCGGCTCGCCTGATCGGCGTCGCGGATCAGCGCTCCGATGAAGTCGTCGCTCGGCATGACTCGGGCTCGCCGGCGCCTCGCGGCTTTCTGGATTCGACGGTCGGAGCTGACCACCGTCAGCCGCCTCGGGGCGGTCTCAGCCTCGATCAGACGCTCGATCAGCGAGTCTGCGTCTCGTCCGGGCCCGGCGTAGATGAGCTCCGAACCCTCGACGTGGAAACGTAGTTCAGCGTCCTGGTGGGCAAAGGGAGCCATCCGGTTCGGCATGCCGTCACAGATCAGCAGAGCCTTGCTTCGACGGTGCCGGCCCGCAGCTATGAGACCCGCGAGCTCTGCCGGCCCCGAATCATGGGGCATCTCCCTGAGGGCAAGCGGGTGATGCAGCACATTGTAAGCGTCCACTAGCAGCATCAAAAACGTCCGCGATCCGGTCTCCTGAGGGCGTGGTTTTGTGGAATTGCCGATCCGGGAGGCCTTTACTTGCGGCCCGGAGACCGGCTGTATACCGGCTTTCCACTGATTGAGCGTACGACGACCAGCCCGGGCGAGTGAGCCCGGCCCGAGAGATACACGAGGATTGCATGGCGATTCGGATCAAGTCCCGCAACAACGAGTCTGTCGAGCAGATGATGCGCCGCTTCAAGAAGCTCTGCGAGAAAGAGGGTCTCACCAAAGAGATCAAGCGCAAGGAGTTCTTCGAGAAGCCTTCCGAGCGCCGCCGTCGAGCCGCACGCAAGGCCGTTTCGCGCACCTCGCGGGACAGCTAATCCAACAGATCGCCCGGTGAAAGCCGGGCTTTGCTGTTTTTGAAGAGGGCGGACCGTGAAAGGAAGCCCGGTCGCTCAGGCCCAGACCCGCTGACTCGGCATTTCCCTGCTGGTTCAGACAAGTCCCGGCCGATACGTAGTTTCAAGCATGAAGTGTTCCGCCGGTCGGCGGACGAATTACCCCCAAGAGCCCGCTCGCGCCGGAGGCCAGGCGGAGCCCAATCGGGAGCTTTGCAGAGATGATCGATTCACTGGCACCAGCAGCGGTGCACCTCGCTTCGTTCGGCGATATTCCGCCGTTGTACTTCCTCGCACCCGCCGGCGGCATCGCCGCCCTCGTGATGGCCAAGGTCTTCAGCGGTTCCGTCATGAAGGCGTCCGAAGGCGACGACGAGATGGTCCGCATCGCCGAGGCTGTCCGTCAGGGCGCGATGGCCTACCTCGTGCGTCAGTACAAGGTTGTTGCAGGCGTCTTCGTCCTGCTCGTTGCCTTCCTCGCACTCATGGTCATGCTCAAGCTCCAGGCGCCGCTCGCTCTGGTCGGTGTTCCGATCGCCGGACTGCTCTCGGGTCTCTGCGGCTGGTTCGGCATGAAGATGGCAACCAACGCGAGTGCACGAACAGCGTTTGCCGCCAAGCAATCGCTCAACGACGGGCTCCGCGTCGCGTTCCGCTCGGGTGCGGTCATGGGCCTCGTCGTTGTGGGCTTCGCCCTCCTCGATGTCAGTGTCTGGTTCGCGGTCCTCAACTCGGTGACAGACTTCGGCCTTCCCGAGATCTCGACCATCATGCTCAGCTTCGGCATGGGCGCATCGACGCAGGCACTGTTTGCTCGCGTCGGTGGTGGTATCTACACCAAGGCAGCGGACGTCGGTGCCGACCTTGTTGGTAAGGTCGAAGCCGGCATCCCCGAGGATGACGCACGCAACCCCGCAACGATCGCCGACAACGTGGGCGACAACGTGGGCGATGTTGCTGGCATGGGCGCCGACCTCTACGAGTCGTACTACGGCTCGATCCTGGCAACCATCGCTCTCGGTGCAGCCGCGGCGTTCACACTCAACATGGACACCGCCGCGCAGTCGACGACGTTCGCGTTTGCACTCGCCGCCGCGCCCCTCGCGCTTGCAGGCGTGGGCATCTTCTGCTCGATCGCGGGCATCTTTACCGTGAAAGCAGAGGAGAACGCGAGCTTCGCCAAGCTCCTCAAGGGTCTTCACAAAGGCGTGTACGTCGCGTCGTTCCTCGTTGCGATCGCCGCGTTCGGCATTCTCTACGCTCTCTTTGGCTCGGGGACTTCCTCTGAGGCGCTTGCTCAGGTCGGCACCACCTGGTGGAAACTCGGCCTCTCGATTGTGACGGGCCTCGTCGCCGGTAACGTGATCGCGTACGCGACCGAGTACTACACAAGCTACGAGCACAAGCCCACACAACGAATCGCTCAGCAGGCACTGACCGGCCCCGCGACCGTGATCATCTCGGGTATCGCAGAAGGCATGAAGTCCACCTGGGCATCGCTTCTGACCGTGGTCGTCGCAATCATCGGCGCGTTCAGCTTCGCCGGCGGCGGCGACAGCTTCCTCATGGGCCTCTACGGCGTGGGCATCGCCGCGGTCGGCATGCTCTCGACACTGGGCATCACGCTCGCAACCGACGCGTACGGCCCGATCGCCGACAACGCGGGTGGCAACGCCGAGATGACCGGCCAGCCCCCC
>WUAK01000238.1 GCA_009827205.1 Phycisphaeraceae bacterium
GCGACGCTTGGGATGCCTTTCTCGATGCTGTACTGCTTCGCCCTTCTGACAAGCGACAGGTGCCCGTCGTGCAGGTAACCCATCGTCGGGACGAGTACTGAGGTTCGACCGTCGAGATAGTTCAGCAGTTCTGCTTGTGTAATAGCCGTCAGCATCCATCCTGAGGGTCGCAAGAGATCCGATCGAGTCAACCCGCCCGGAGCCCTACCCTCAGTCAGTGACCTGCACGAATCTGCAACTCTGGATCGACCGCTTGATCGCCACGAGCACGCTTTCCTTGGGTGACGACCCGGAGACGACCATCAGAGAGCTTGTTCAAGGGCCTCTCAGCAATATCCGTCTTGCGAGTCTCGTTGCAAGTGCCTTAGGCGTTCATGCTCGATCTGTCATGGACCCCCACTCTCTGGACGAAACCCTCTTTTTGGCATGTCTTGGTCGGCTGGAAACGCCCAGAATTCCTGGCCACTCAGCAGGCATCACGGGTGATCCGGCTGGGCCTGCAATCGAGGTCTGGACCGAGACAGAACTCGCTGCCGTCCACGCGGCGTGGTCACTCGGGCCCGAATGGAGAGCAGAAGCGAGGCGGGCCGCTGCGTGGCTTGTTGACAACATCCAGCCTGACAACGCCACGAACCGTCCCTGGGGTGTGCACGTGTTCGCGATGCTTGCGCACGAAACCGGAGGTGCTCAGTACGAGCTCTATGCGCAGACACTCCTGCACAACTGTCAGGTCATGACGGGTCGGCCAGATGACTTCTCGGCGATGATTCTGTTGCACGCAGCGAGAGTGCTTCAGGCGGGCTGAGTGTTGCCCTCGGGCATCAGCCAACGGGCGCCAGCGTTTCCGAGCGAGTCTTAGCCGTGCCGGCGGGCGAGTGACGCGGCGATAAGCCCCATGAACGAAGGCTGGGGTCGCAGCGGTCTGCTCGTAAGCTCGGGGTGGTACTGCATACCTATGAAGTACGGATGGGTCGGCCGATCGTCGCCCTCTGCACGATCGCGGGGCAACTCGAGGATCTGCATGATCTGGTGCTCTGGGTGCTTGCCTGAGAAGACGAGGCCCGCATCGGTCAGCTGCTGAATGTACTTGGGCTCAACCTCGTAGCGATGGCGGAACCGCTCGCGGACGCTCGTGCCGCCGTAGAGATGCGCCGCGAGTGTGCCCGCCTCTATCTGGACATCCTGTGCGCCAAGCCTCATCGAAGCGCCAAGGCCTTCGATCTCTTTCTGCTCGGGCAATACGCTGATAAGCGGGCTGCCCGATTTTGAGAACTCGGTGCTCGTCGCGTCTTTGATACCGACGACGTTGCGCGCATACTCGATCACAGCGACCTGGAAACCAAGGCAGATGCCAAGGTATGGGATGCCGTTCTCTCTGCAATGGCGGACGCACTGGATCTTGCCCTCAACGCCCCGGATGCCGAAGCCGCCCGGCACGATGACACCGTCGAGGCCTTCGAGCGCACGCCGAGCGAGTTCGGGCGAGACGAGATCCGTGGTCTCGAGCCAGTGCTGCTCGATCTCCGCGTCGAGGTGAGAGCCGCAGTGCTCGAGTGCCTTGTCGATCGAGGCGTAGGCATCACGGACCTCGGTGTACTTGCCAAGGATGCCGATCGAGAGCGGCTTGCGCTTGGGCTTGGTAAGTCCGACGATGAAACGCGTCCAGTCCTTCCTGGCCTCGTCTTCTTTCTTCTGGTTGACCCTTGAGTGCAGGTTGAGTTGTGACAGGATCTCCCTATCGATGCCCTCAGCGCGGAGCTCCTCCGGGATTGTGTAGATGCTGGGCCTGTCGTGCATGCTGACGACTCGCTCCAGCGGGGCGTTCGAGAACATCGCGATCTTTTGGCGCACCACGTCTGTGACCGGATTGCTTGCCCTGCACGCGATGATGTGGGGCTGGATGCCGGATTCCATGAGCCGCTTGATGCCGAGTTGAGCCGCCTTGGACTTCTGCTCACCGAGTGCTTTGGGCTCGATGACGTATGTCAGCGCCACGAAGCACGTTGATTCCGGCCCTTCCTCGAACGCGAGTTCGCGGAGCGCTTCGATGTAGAAGCCGTTCTCGTAGTCGCCCGCGGTGCCGCCGACTTCAACGAAGACGACATCAACGGGTTTGCCGTTGTCCCCCGTGAGCGCAAGCTCGCGGAGGTTGCGTTTTACCTCGCCCGTGACGTGCGGGATCATCTGGACATCCCGGCCCAGGTAGCTCCCCCGCCGCTCTCTGAGCAGGATCTCGGAGAAGATCTTGCCCGAGGTGACGTAGTTGTGATACGTCATATTCTGGTCAAGCACACGTTCGTAGGTGCCCAGATCCATGTCGCACTCGGTGCCGTCGTCGAGCACGAAGACCTCGCCGTGGCGGTACGGGTTGAGTGTGCCCGCGTCGACGTTGAGATAGCCCTCAAGCTTGATGGGCGCGACCTTGAGCCCCTTGTCTTTGAGGACCTTGGCGACGCTCGATGAGAAGATCCCCTTGCCGAGACCGCTCATGACAGTGCCGATCACGACGACATACTTCGTGCGGCCCTTGACGTATCCCTTTGGGATTGGCGAGTAGAACTCTGTCGACACGCTTTCCTCGGCGGTCGATGCGAGTGAAGGCTTCCCGGGTTTCTCCGGAGGGCCTGATTCTGTCTGTCGGGTCGGGGGGCTAGAAGCGAGAACGCGCAGTTCAGGGATCGAGTCGCCTCGGAGCGTGGGCATGTCTGAGTGTATCACACTTGCGCGCTGCCCGCCCGATTCCGATAACGCCGAACGAACGCTTCGTACTGCTCGGGGGTGTCGATGCCGGGCATCGACGACTCGGCACGTGCGACGGCGATCGCGTAGCCATGCTCAAGAAAGCGGAGCTGCTCGAGCTTCTCCGCCTGTTCAAGCCTTGTGGGAGCGAGAGTTGTCACGATTTCGAGGAAGGACCGCCTGTAGGCGTAGAGACCGACGTGCTTGTAGTACGCCGGGGCTGAATCTCTGCCGAAGGGGATCGGTGCCCTCGAGAAATACATGGCTTCACGCCGAGTATTACAAACGAGTTTGACAATGTTCGGGTTCGTCGGATCCTCGTCCTCCCCGAAGGGGACGCCGATGGTCGCGACCGGGGTTCCCCGATCGAACAACGCCTCAGCCGCGGCGTCGATCGTCGCGGGTTCGATCTCGGGCTCGTCACCCTGCACGTTGACGACTGCGAGGTCTTCAGCGATGTCGAGGATGCGGGCCGCTTCTGCGACGCGGGCGGTGCCGTTCAGGTGATCAGGATCGGTCAGCAGGCACTCGAAACCGTGCGGAGCGACCGCATCGACGATCTCCTGGCTGTCACAAGCGATGACGACGCGCTCGACCGTTTTCGCATTCGACGCGGCCTCGGCGACGTGCACAACCATGGGCTTGCCTGTTGTGTCGGCGAGCACCTTGCGAGGGAATCGCTCAGATGCCAGCCTCGCGGGGATGATCGCAACCGCCCTGACAGCAGGAGCCGAGGACATCACGCGTCCCTGAGATCCGACACGAGCTGCTTCGCCTTCGTGTACTGGTCCTGGATGTCCCTGTAGTCGAATCGTGACATCGCGATGCTCGAGGCGATCTTCTCTGCTTCCTGAGCCGTGCTCAAATCTTGATCGGATTCGGCCTTGGCCATCAGCATGGCCATCAGCGTGTAGCGGAGCTGGTAGCCTAGATCGTCTGTGTCATCCGGGTGACTGGCGATAGCCTGCTTGAGCGTGTCAATCGCTGGGTCAGTCAGCCCGATCTTGCCGAACGATTCGCCAAGCATCGCGAGCGAGGATGCCTTGAACCTGTTCTCCGCCTGTGATTTCTGGAAGAGCGGGATCGCTTCTTTGTACATCTCGGCGTTGAAATAGAGCCTTCCCAACTGGAAGCGAGGCTCGTTGTCCGTCGGGAACGCGTCCACGCGCCATTTCTGGAATTCAATCTGCTTGGAGAAGTACTTCTTTTCGGCCTTGGGCAGCAGCTCAACGGCCTCGGCGTGACCTGATTCGGCCTTGTTGCGGATATCAGCAACCTGCTTACGCATCACACGAAGCTCAATCTCAAGGGCGTTTTGCTTAAATGAAACCTGTCCCGTTGTTTCGTGAGCCTTGAGTGCGAGCTTGTATGCGAGTTTCTCGTCCGCGGGTTTGCCGCGATCCAGCAGTCGCTTGATCAGTGTCTTGTTCGCGGCGACGTCCTCGGGCCTCGCTTCGTAGTCCTCTTTGGCGGCCTCGATGAGCCTGTCTTTGACATCGTCCGTTTTGGTGATCTTGTCCGCGTCGTCGAGCAGCTTCTGCTTGTCGGCGTCGCGGACGTTCTTGCGGAAACCCCCTTGTTCACCCGCCTCGTCGAAGCCGCCCCGTCCGATGGTTGCCTGTGCTGCCATGTTTCTGACACGGGATTCGAGAGCGGTGTCTGAAGGGTCGAGCCGAACCGCGGCTTCACCGGCTTTCACAGCCAGATCGAACGCTTCTGCGTTCTCCATTGCTTTCATCAAGCGGAGCAGAGCGTCCTTCTTGACTTTCGGGTCGGCGAGCGTGAGCTGGATGGCCCGTTCTCCGATCCAGTATGCCGGCTCGGACAAATCCATCTCCGCCGCAGCACTCGCAGCCTTCACGGCCGCGCCCGCATTTGATGGTTTCGCTCCCCAGGCGAGTAGTGCAGAGATGTACTTGTAAACGGGACCTTTCCCGGAAGCGGC
>WUAK01000239.1 GCA_009827205.1 Phycisphaeraceae bacterium
CATGTCATCCTGAGAGGGGCGTGGCATCCGAAGAGTCTACGCAGGACGCATGAAATGTGGTCCGGGGCACCTTCTGGAGTCGATGAGCTAGTGCGGGCAGAATGTGCGCGGTCGGCGTGCACCCACAACCGGGCGGAGCCCGGCATGCTGCAGGCGGAGGCCTCTTAAAGTGACTCAGCAGGCGGGACAGCACACCTCAGATGAAACCGCTGCACCCGGCGCAGACCAGATCGATGAGATCTTCCTGACGCCCCGCGTGATCGATCGGAAGTCGTTCGAGCAGTACGCCGCTTCGCTGCGCCAATCGCTGGAAGAGACCACCCGAGAGAGCGATCTGCTCGCCCGCCGAGCCGAGGCTTCGGCGGTCGTCCTCGAACGGCTCGAACGTTTCGTCGGCTCTCACGGCGACATCTTTGAACGGGCGAGCCAGTTCATCGAGTCGATCGACGACCGGCAGGACTCGACCAACCAGCTGCTCGAAAAGATCACCCGCCAGACCGAGTCGGCGAACAAGGCTGTGCGCGAGATCGAGACGCTCGTCCGTGATCGGGGCCAGGCCTTCGAGCAAAGGCTGATCACGCTCGCGACCGATGCGCTCGACCGCTTCGAGCAGACCCGTGACGAGCTCTCTAAGAACGCAGCGACGTTGCGCCGCGATCTGACGGATCGCCTCGAGCAGATCCGCGAGCGGGGCGAAGCGGTCATCGGCACGCTTGAAGACCGCTCAAAGGACGCTGGCGAGACACTTGCGACACTTCTCGAGGAGGTCGATACGCAGCGTGAGATGGTCAGGGCGGACACGCGCGATGCGTCGCGGAAGCTCGACGAGAAGGCGTCCGAGCTGCGAGACGAGATCATCACCGAGGGCACGGGGATCAAGCGTGAGCTGGACGGAGCCGCCAGAGCGCTGCGTGAGGCGATCGCAGCGGGCTCGGCGCACCGGGACACGATCGAGCGGTCGGCGGAGCTTGCGGTGAGCCGGGCAAAGTCGGGCGTCGGTGAGCAGAGTATTGAACTTGAGCGGCTCGCAACGCGCGCCGAGAAGCTGATCCGTGAACATCGCGAGACGATCGACGCGGTCGAGAGCGAGCTCCGTGCCCGGGCGCTCAGTGCGCACGAGATGGTCGACTCGACGATCCAGGAAAAGCTGAGCAAGGCACAGCGTGATGCAGGCGAGGTGTGCGACAGGCTGGGCAGCGCTGTAGACCGGGCTGGGTCGGTTCTCGATGAGAGCGTCATCGGTGCAGCGATCGCTCGTGCGGAGACGGTACGGGGCGAGATCGCGGAGACTATCGCCAGGCTCGACTCTGCCAACGAGCAAGCCATCGCTGACAGCGAGGAGGCTCGTCAGTCGCTGATCCGCGCGGCTGAGGACATCAGAGGTCGATCGACACAGCTCATCGGTCGCGCCGAGCACGCGGTTTCCGCCGCGGGGCCCGTTCTGGAGCAGGTCGCGGCTTCTTGCGAGCGGGCGGTGTCGCTGACGGACCGGCTCGAAGAGGTCGGGGGCTCGCTCGACGCGCGGGTCGCCGAGCAGGTTGGCATCGTCATGCAGGAACGCTCGCTCGCGATGGCTGAGCAGATCGGTGTGCTCGAGGACCGGCTCAAACGCTCCGAAGAACGCGAATCGGTATTGCGCGGCGTCGTGGAGTCACAGTCTGCCGACATCTCTGCCCTTCGAGAGCAGATCGCACTTCTGGATCAGCGGCTGACAGAGTCAGACAAGAGCGAACAACCCGAGGAACCAGAACCGCTGGTACCCGTTGTGCGCGCAACGTCACCCACGCGCAGGAAACCGGCTACCAAGAAGAAAGCTGCGAAGAAAGCCGCTACGAAGAAGACGGCATCCAAACCAGTGACCAAAAAGAAGGCATCGTCAAAGAAAGCTGCCAGCAAGAAAGCGACTCCAAAGAAGGCTGCGGTGACGAAGGCTGTTGCCTGAACAAGACTGCCCGGACTTACACGGAAAAAGAAACAGGCCCCGCTCGAAAGCGGGGCCTGGTGTTCTTGCTCGTGGTATTGGGTCAGTTAGAGAGAATCCTATCGAGGAGCGAAGCTGCGTCCTGCTGACCAAGGTAGAAGCCTGTGTCATCGATGGAGCCGAGGTGGCTGGCGAGGCTCCTGCCGTCGGTTGAGATCACGTAATCGTCAGAGCCGCTCGGCGTGAAGCGGACCGAACCCTCGTTGAAGAGGTCTGGGCTGGATGCGAAGTCGAAATCGGTCAGACGGAGACCGACGAGTTCGCCGACGCGACGGCCGGTCGCAGCGGTGATCGACTCAATGAAGGAATCTAGATCATCGGTTGTTGGTGAGTAGCCGAGGGTTGAGAAGTCTGGTGAGAAGACAACCGCCTCGTCTTCGGAATCGCTGTTGAATGGGTCTGATCTCTCGGAGTAACCGAAATCGCTCAGAGCGATAAGCCCGATCGGGTTGTGGTCGCTGGTGAGGAAGACAGACGAGAATTCTTCGAATTCAAAGTCCGCTGGGTTGGTTGAGAAGGTCACGTCAAACCCGGCCGAGTCGAAGATGTCGTTGAGGTTTGAGACGAGTTCCTGGAGGATGAAGGTGTTGATGTCGATGTTGTTGACCCGTCCGGTGAACCCGAGCGAGCGAGCGTCGAAGCCGCCTACCTCGACGGGGTCCCCGTCAACGGTGAGCCAGTCGATGATGCCGCCGTCGGTTTCAATGAGGACGTTCTGGCTGCGGATCTGCTGAGATCCGGTGCCTTGCGTGACGACCTCAATTGCGTAGTCGCTCTGGAAAGCGCCCTGGAGGTAGACGGCGTAGGTGCCCGAGTCGTTGACGTTGCCGTTGAGTGCGGGCGGGATCACGAAGCTGATGAAGAAGTCGCCGTTGGCATCGAATCCGTAACGGTTGGGCCCGTTCTCGGCGATGATCGTGTTGGGCGTAGACGAGCGGGCTTCGAAGTCAGTCGGGCTGAAGACGAGCTGAGCATCGTCGATGCTTGTGGAATTGGTCGTATCGAAGAGCGCGAACTGAACGTTCTTCGTGAAATCAGTGAAGTCTGCCAGTGATGTAAATGTTGCAGCGTTGGCTGCGATGGTCGAGCCGAGGTCGCCTCCAACGTCGGCAAGCTTGACTGTGATGGTCATGAGTGTGCCCGGCGCGATCGGCTGGCGGTTGTTGAGATGCCAGACATCGACGTCGGCCTCGACATTGCCGGGCAGACCGCTGACACCGGCATCGCCAAGCGAACTGGTGATGGTGTTGGTCAAACGAGTGCCCGATCGAACCGAAGTGATCTCGCCGTCAACGGTCGAACCGCTGACGATGTCATCGGCGTTGCCGAAGATGCCGTCGGCACCGGCCTGTCGGCTGAATGTGTAGTCACCGATGATGATCTCATCGGACGGATCAGTAAAGAGCGAGAGCGGCGGAGCGTGGATGACGTTCGTGCCGTTGCCTGAGTCGCTTGCGCCGGTGAAGCCGGAGTTGGTATCGTCGAAGACCTCTACCGAGAAGGCGTAGTTACCGATCTGGTTGGGCTCGACATCGGTGTCGTTGACGGTCGTGCCTGAGAACCACGAGGCGGACGGAGCGTTGCCCGATTCGATCACGATGTAGAACGTGCCCGATTCCTTGACGAGCAGCGCCGCAGGATCTGAGCGGTCTGTTTCTTGTGAAGGCTGGACCGGCAGTGGGATTGTGAAATCTGTCTCGGCTCCGAAGTTTGTGAAGAAGAAGTTCGGAGTGAAGCTCGAACCCTGCTGCGAGAAGACGAGTTCTGGCGGGTTGTTGCCAGCGGGCTGGAAGTAGACGTTGCGCTGAGCCTGGAACGCGGCTCCGGAGATCTGGCCAAGTTGCAGGATCTGACCTGCCTGCAGCGTGATCTCGTAGACGTCGATATCGCCGCCGAAGCCGAAGTCGTTGATGTTGCGGTCGGGATGGTCGCCGAGTGCACCTCTGAGGATGAACGGGTCGTTGACATCTGGCACGCCGTCGGGCGTGGAGTTGGAATCGAAGACCTGATCGAGGCTGACAGCGCCGTAGAGATCGACGAAGTAGGAACCGTCCATGTTGACATCGACACGTTCGATATCGCGCGTGCTGGCTACGTCGCCCGCATCACCGATGATGTCGTCTGCAGAGAAGTCGTCATCAACCTCTGCGAAACCGTCGCCGTTACCGTCGAGCCTGGCCTGCGAGACACGTGCACGTAGGACCTCTGCGTCAAGCGTGAATCGGTACACACCCGGGCCTGCGTCTGCGGGCCTTGAGAATGTGCCGTCGCCGTTGTCGATCAGATCACGATCGGTCACCGTTCTGGAAACTGTAACAAACACCATGCGGTTCGGGATGTCGAACTCGATCGCGTAATCACCCGAGCCCGGGACACCGTCGGTTGGTGCAGTAAGGCTGATGAAGTTGCCCTCGCTGACGACCTCACGGATCGTAAGAGCTTCATTGAAGGTGCTGACATCGAGTTCCTGGTTGAAGCTGAAAGCTGCGGTGTAGCTTCTCGCGTCCTGCGTGACGGCAAGGTTCGTGACCTGGATTGGCAGAGGCTCACCTGAGAACGGATCGATGGTGAAGTTGCCAACAGATTCACCCTCGTCGCCACCGATGGTGACAAACGCGAGCGTGCCCGCTGCTGCGATGGTGTAA
>WUAK01000240.1 GCA_009827205.1 Phycisphaeraceae bacterium
AATTCGAGGATACGAACGAGACTCAGCGCGAACTCATCATCCAAATCGAGGGCAAGGACTCGGACGGCGATTCGCCCTTGTACCAAAGAACTGTCACGAGTAACCCCGGCGTGACCCAGCGGACCTGGCTCTATCTCTGGATTCCCGGCTCCTTCAGTTCAAGAGATACCTTTCTGGTGTCGGTGTACGAAGCCGTTGAGCAGGACGCCGCGGTCAGTCAGAGGACAGGCGTTTCATACACCCGTGGCGCGCTTCTGACCAGAACAGAGATCGGTGGGGGAAAGAATCTGCTCGCCCCTGAGATCGCAACCGGCCTTGTCGTCGGCAGAAGAGTCGGCGGCTTGGCGGACTACAGCAGAACATCGATCGGTGGCGCAGGGAGTGACCGAATCTACCTTCCAAATGGTCACGAGATCACGCTCTACGCGGGAGATGTCCGACCTGATGATCTACCCGATCGCGCGATCGGTCTCTCACAGTTCGAAACAATTGTATGGACAACCGCAAATCCATCGGACCTCACACTGGCTCGTAGCAACGCACTGATCGAGTGGGTACGCAGGGGTGGACATCTAGTCGTTGTTCTTCCTTCTACTGGACAGGTCTGGTTTGATTCTGGCAGAAACCCTCTCGCTTCTTTGATTCCAGACATCATCCCAAGCAGGCTTGAACCTGGCACATCTACTGTACGAACCCTTCTGACACACGATGAGCGGGCGACATTACCCGATTCGCTCGTCATCCAAGAACTTGCGGCAAACGCGAGCGCCGAGCCTACTGATGCTGTCAGCATTCTGACTGATGCCGAGGGTCGCACTGTTGTATCAAGGCGCCTTGTCGACCTAGGCATGGTCACTCTCGTAGGGATCGATGTCACAAACCGGAATCTCGCAGACCGAGGCCTGCCTGCCATGGACGCGTTCTGGCACCGGATTTTCGGAAGGCGAGCCAAACCGATCGACAGAAACCAGACCAACAACACCATGATTATGTCGCGCGATGTTCGGTACTTCGACTCCGATATCGGCGCGACGATTGCCTCAAGCGGGAGCGCCGGCGCGGCTCTGCTGCTCGGCTTTGCGCTCTTCGCGCTGTACTGGGCTATCGGGGGCCCTCTTGGGTATGTCATCCTGAATCAGTTCTCACTCAAGAAGCACAGCTGGCTCGCATTTATCGCTGCGATTGGTCTGTTCACACTCATTGGCTGGGGCGGGGTCTCTGTTTTGAGGCCTCGCACGGCGCATCTCCAGCAGATAGCATTCCTCGATGCAGTCGAGGGCTCGAACTTTCAGCGAGTTCGTGCTTTCTCCAGTGTGTTCGTGCCTGGCTACGCAGATGCCGGGATTCGTGTTGGGGAGCCAGACTCGCCCTACACCGAGTTCAACAACACCGCTACCCACTGGCAAGACGGGTTTACATCCATGCTCGGCTCTGCTGAGTTCCCAGATGCTCGGGCATATCCCGTATCGGCGCGTGACCCTGAACTCATGCGATTCCCCGCACGCGCTACCGAGAAGACGTTCCGTTTCGATTGGGCCGGCCCCTCGCGGTGGCCTACGCCCAAAGCGGTTGAACCTTCTGGACGTGCGTCGACATTGAGCATTGACAGCGACGGCAACCCGGTTGGTAGCCTCATTCACAACCTCCCCGTAGCGCTTCGAGATGTGACTGTCATCGTTGCCAAAGGCCAGAAACAACTCGCCAGCCAAACAGGTCTACCCGAGGTAGCCGACTTCAGTGCATATAAACTCACGAGACCTGATCGGTGGCAGCCAGAAACAACTCTCAACCTTGCCGAACTCGTCCCCGAGGACCAGTCGGCAGCCGATCGCCGAGCTTCGATTGAGTTTTTCAATTCACTCTCAAGCCGAGCAAGAAGCAGCAATATCACAAGCCGTGCACCCCGCAGCACAGACAATGAGCGACTGATCGCCTCAGCCTTTGTGTCGCAAATGGAGCCACCAAGTCCCGGAGGAAGCAATGTCAACGAAGCCGCCCTTCGCCGGAGCACCCACGGACTGGATCTCGGCAAATGGCTAACGGAACCTTGCATTATCGTTCTGGGTGTGGTTGAGGTTTCTCGTGACGAGAATGCGACGAATCCAATCCCAATTTTCATGCAACGGTCTGGTGATTGGAATGATATCGAGTGGTCGGGCAAGGTGGTGGTGCGCTGGGTGTACCCGCTCAGAGAGAATCCGCCTGAATGGCCGAACACCGACCAGGGGTAACACTCTACACTCACGCAGCTCTATAAAGGACCGCTCATACTTATGGCGATGATCGAAACAATCAACCTCACCAAACGCTACGGCGAACTTGTCGCGCTAGACAACCTCAATCTGACTATCGAAGAAGGGGCGTGCTACGGGTTCATCGGTCCAAACGGCGCCGGAAAAACAACAACGATCAAGATCCTGGCAACATTGCTTAAACCCACGAGCGGCCAAGCCAACGTCAACGGGCTGACCATCGGCTACCAGAACCGCGAGATCCGCCCTCGTATCGGGTACGTCCCCGACTTCATGGGGGCATATGAGGACATGGTTGTTCAGGAGTATTTGGAGTTCTTTGCCTCGGCTTACAACATCACCGGTTCAAACCGGAGCAAGGTCGTTCTCGATGTTCTCGAACTCACCGATCTGACGTACAAAGCGACAGCTGAGGTGAATGGGCTTAGCCGAGGGATGCAGCAGCGCCTATCCATAGCGCGTGTGCTTCTCCACGATCCCAAAGTTCTGCTTATGGATGAGCCCGCCAGCGGTCTCGACCCAAGAGCACGGATTGAGATCCGCGAACTGCTCAAAGAACTCCGGCGGATGGGCAAGACCATCTTGATCAGCTCCCACATCCTCCACGAGCTAGCCGAGCTTTGTAATCAGGTCGGGATCATCGAGCGAGGCAAGCTTCTCTTTAGCGGCAACGTCAATGAGGCCATCCGTCGAGCGAAGGTGGGGCGGACGTTCCACATTTTACTCGCAGACAGAACACGACCCGCAGCCGAAATGCTGACAAAGGTCAACGGTGTTCAGAAGGTTGCGTTGCGTAACGCCGAAGATCACGAGACAGAGGCCTCCGGAGACGGACAGGTCGTTGAGCTGACCCTCAAGGACGACGCAGCTCTCTCGCCAAGCGATATTCCGAGCATGCTCATCAATGCCGGGTATCGGATTAACGGGTTCTCAGAGGAAGCCGTCAACCTTGAAACGGCCTTCATGAGGCTCACCCAGGGCATCGTCCAGTAGTTCAGCCATTTCAGTGAATCCAGGCACGAATCTGGTGGTACCATTCTGCCCAGGCCCTTTCGCCGTGCTGGAGGTATCTCATGTCAAACCGTGCCATTCTCGTCCCTCTCACGATGCTCGCTATCACCGGCTCAACGGTTGCACAAGCTGGCGAACCACCGGCAACCGAGATCCGGACCGTTTCTGAAACGGTCCAGGGCAGCGAGATCCGCGACGACTATCGCTGGCTTGAGGGCGACGACACGGGCAACATGACCGACGAACTCGCAGAGTGGACGGACTCCCAGAACGAGTACACCCGGCAGGTGCTCGACAGCATCCCGGGTCGTGACAAGCTCGAAGCCAGACTCCGTGAACTTATGGAGATCCCGTTTATCTCAAGTCCTTCGATGTACGGCGAGCGTTACTTCTACCGCACGCGTGAGGGCGATCAGCCCCAAACCAACGTGAAGGTCCGCAAGGGACTCGACGGCGAAGAACGAATCCTGCTTGATCCGGAGCAGATCGACCCGAGTGGCCTGACAACCGTTTCATGGACGGCACCGAATCCTGATGGTTCACTCATGGCCTTCGGCATGTACTACGCCGGCGATGAGAACTCCACGCTCTATGTGATGAATGTTGAGACGGGCGAATGGCTCGCCGAGGAAATCCCTGGCAAGGTCGGATTCGACGAGTGGCTCCCCGATTCCTCAGGATTTTACTACTCAGCCCTCGAAGATCTCGATGATGCCTACTCGGGCGTGACACGGTTTCACAAGCTCGGCACACACCACCGCCAAGACCGCACGCTGTTCCGCCAACGCGATCTGACAACCTTCTACGGCGATCTGGACTACTCGGAAGACAAGCTCAACCAGCTGGCAACGACCTGGGGACCGTGGATGGTCCCTTCAGAGGACGGCCGATGGGCGCTCATCGGGTACTGGACTGGGACCAGCGGCGTGGACCTCTGGGCAGCGGATCTTGACCATTGGTATGACACCGGCGAGTTGAACCTAGAAACTGTTGCCATCGGCATGCAAGGCCGACCAGGCTCGATGGATTTCAACGGCGACACGCTCTACATGCAATGCACGATCGGTGCACCCAACGGCCGGGTTGTTGCGATCGATATGAACAATCCGGGGTATGACAGCTGGACTGACATCATCCCGGAAGACCCGAATCTCGTCCTCAAAGGTACCGGGTTCTCCGACGGCATCATCACCGCAAACTACATGGATAAGGCTCAGACCAGAATCTCGCTCTACGAACTCGACGGCTCTCCAATTAGTGAGCTAGAGCTGCCCGGGATCGGCTCTGCGGCACTCTCCACGAGCGATGATCGCACGGAAGCGTTCCTGACTTTCAGCA
>WUAK01000025.1 GCA_009827205.1 Phycisphaeraceae bacterium
GTGCTGGATTGAGTGCTCATGGCGCTGGCGGCGCTGACGATAGCGCCGAGTATCGAGACAACAACGACGGGGATGAGCACGGCGAAGGCAATCCTTACGGCTCCTGCGGTTTTGGCGAGACCGGCATCGGGTAAGCGTTCGGCAAGCTTCTTGATATAGGCACAGGCGGCGAAGATGAAGATGGGACCGCACCCAAGGTTCGCAAGGCTCGCAAGTGTGCTGACAAACGGGATGATGTTGCACATCCACAGACAGAAGACGGTGATGGCCATGCCGCGTGTGAGTCCTCGTGAGGAACTCGTTGGGGCGGCGTGCATGTACCTCGGGTCGGGTGTGGTTGCGCGGATCCAGCCGACGAGCCAGACGATGCCCGAGGCGAGCAGGAGGCCGAGATAGACAAGCAGTCCCAGCATCATGCCGACAATGGGGCCGTTGCCGCCGGCCAGGAGTCCGAGCTGTCCCATGAAGAAGAATGAGCCGAACATGGCGATGATGGCAAAGACGACGAGGTACGCCGAGAGCAGAACGAGCGAAGCGCCGCTTGCGAGCCTGTTCACGTATGCGGGTCCTGCGTGGTAGACAGAGAACTCGATGATGGCTTCTCGGCAGGGTGTGCCGCACTCGGGGCAACTGTCGCTGGCTTTCAGCCCGGCGAGACAGTATCCGCAGGTAGGGCAGATGGTTTGCGGGCCGAGCGGCTTATCGGAGAAGGTTGGTGCGGCTGCTTCTGCGAGATTCATGCACTGCATCGTATCAGATCATGCGTTTGCTGAGATGGTTGCTTTATGGATGATGCGGAGGTGTTTGGTGACGCGGAGTGTTGTGTAGAGGCTCTGTGCAAAGACAACGACAGGAAGAAAGTAGAGCACTCTGTACGCCCATCTCGCGGCGATATCGTTATTCGTCAACGAACGCCCAGTGTGGTACGCGATATCGTTGGCCAGAGCGGGGTTACGGCTCGCGGTTGCTACGAGAATGGTGACTACACACCCCGCGACGATCGCGATCGCGAAGTAATTGAACAATCTGTAATACCTGATGGATCGGGCAAGCTTCGAGTCGGGCACGCAGCTGGCGATCTTCAGATACAGGTTTGATGAGCCGTGGACGAAACAGGCAGCCGCGATCGTGAACACTGTAAACAAGAGCAGCTTCTCGGCGAAGAACACACCGAGGATCAGGCTGTATAAGAATCCCAACGCGGCGAGCAACCAGATAGCAAGCTTGGTCAGAAATTGGGTTTCTTCTTCGGGATTTGGGTCGGGTGTGCGATTCTTTTTCGAGAGGCTTGTCAGCCAGCCTACCAACCAGATTGGTACGGCAATGGGTGTGCAAAGAGCCGCTACCCAAGGCAGTGTGTACTGAAAGAACTCGTACACGCGGTACAGTTGCGGCTCATAATTTGGGTACGAGTCGAGAAGCCATGAATACAAATCGCGGAAGTAATACAGATTAAATACGCGGATTAGTGCAAAGATAAAGAGAACCGCGTACGAGATCGCGATGAGCCATGATCCGGCTCTAAGACGGGTGATTCGTCCGGGCAGGAGTGACGGGATCACGGTTGTTGCTTTGGTTGAGCTGCACTCGGGGCACTCTTTGCCTTGTGGCAATCCAGAGAGCAGGTAGCCGCACTTCGTGCACAGGCGGAGTCGTGTCTGGGAATCACGTTCCATCGTGATCAGCGTAACAAGGTGGCCGGGGTGATCGTGGGCTTAGCCCTGCCAGCGGGTCTCGAGCGAGTGCTGGACATCGAGCAGGTCGAGGACCTTGCCGACGGTGAAGTCGACGATGTCGCCCACGGTCTGTGGGTGCAGGTAGAACCCCGGGTTGGTCGGGCAGATGGTGGCGCCGGCGAGCGTGAGTGTGCGCATGTTCTCGATGTCGATGAGGTTTAGCGGCGACTCGCGGTGGCAGATGATGAGCTTGCGCCGCTCTTTGAGCGTGACCATCGCGGCCCGGGTCAGCAGGTTTGATCCTGCGCCGGAGGCGATCGCGCCGAGGCTTGTTGAGCTGCAGGGGATGACGACCATGCCGTCGTGGAGGAAGCTGCCCGAGGCGATGACGGCACCGACGTCCTTGTTGGGGTGGCAGATGAGCTTGTAGGCGTACGAGCCGTCGCGCCCGATGAGTTCGGGGAGGACGTTCTCTGGGGTGATCTTCTTGATGCCGGCCTCTTCGAAGAGGAGGCGCTGGCCGTACTCGGAGACGACGAGGTGGACCTCGGCCCCTGTCTGGAGGATGAGTTCGAGTGTTCGGAGGGCGTACGCGGCGCCGCTGGCGCCGGAAATGCCTACCACGTAACGTTTGGGTCGGTCGCTCACGGTTCATGGTAGGGTTCGCCCGCAAACGGGGTGTGGATGCGGTGTTGGCAAGTGGGGCGGCGGGGCATCAGGTGGCGTAGAGTGGGTGGACTCCGCGAGGAGCGCGGCGGGAGAAACGGAATTCGGTGGGAGCGACCGGCATGAAGCGAACGAACGGACTTATTCGGAACACAAAGAGGGCGATCCTGGCAGCAGGGGCGGCAAGCGTCCTGGCGGCTGCGGCGGGGTGCCTGAACTACAGCAACTACCCGCCCGAGCCCGGGACGACGTGGATCAACGCGCGGGACACGGCCTCGATCCGTGAGCCAATGGCCAAGGCGCTCAAGCACGTGATCGAGCAGGACATCGCCGACCAGACGAACCTGAATCTGCCAGCCGACGGCGCACTCGTGGCGATCAACATCCCCGGCGGGATCGCGCCGGAGAGCTACCGCTGGGTTGCGGCCAACGCGGGCGGCCGGGCGGCGCCGCTGTCTGAGGGCGGTTCGACCGCGGGCTTGCCGATCTACCACATAGGGCAGGTCCGTATCCGAGGTCGTGATGTGCGTGTGGATGTGCTGAGGCCCATCACTGGTCTTGAGCAGAATGTGTCGAACCCGGTGTACGTCGGTGTTGAGGTCTGGATGGAAGGCTCGACAGGGACGAGGCAGATCGATCGCACACGCTGGCGTGAGGTTGGCACGCTCGATGCGCCCGAGCTCTTCACGATCGAGAGCATCGAGGAGGCGTTCACGGCGCGCACCGAGCCCGAGGCCGAGGAGCCAGCTGAGGGTGTTGATGAGACCCCTGTCGAAGATTCCGCTGAGAACGGGGGCTGATGGCGCACACGGTTGATCACAGCAAACACCTGATCGAGCTTGCGAGCATTGATCGCGAGCGGATTGTTGGTTTGCTGAAGCTCGCCCGTTCGTACGACGACGGCGCCGGTATGCCCAGGCTCGATACTGCTCTGCGGTCGAAGCTTTCGGGCAAGAACGTGTGCAATCTGTTCTTCGAGGATTCGACGCGGACGCGTGTGAGCTTCTCGCTCGCGGCAGGCAATCTCGGCGCGACGGTGACGAACCTCACGGGTGCAGGGTCGAGTGTTGCCAAGGGCGAGTCGCTGATTGACACGGCGGTGACGGTCGAAGCCGCGGGCGGGCACGCGTTGATCGTTCGCAGCGGCGCACCGGGCGCAGCGCAGAGCATCGCCTCGCATGTCGGCGTGCCCGTGATCAACGCGGGCGACGGGACGCATGAGCACCCGACGCAGAGTCTGCTCGATGTGTACGCGTTGGCGACCGCTTTGGGCGGAGGGCGCGAGGAATCGTTCGATCTCTCGGGTCTGACGGTCGGGATCGTGGGCGACATCGCGAGCTCACGCGTCGCGCGCTCCGACATCGCGGCGATGACCAAGCTTGGCGCAAGAGTCGTGTGCGTCGGGCCTGTGCAGATGGCGCCCAAGTCGCTCGGGGTGCTCGGGTGCGAGGTGTCGAGCGATCTGGACGGCGTGATCGGTGAACTCGATGCGGTGCAGATGCTCAGGATCCAGTTCGAGCGGCACGGCTCGGGAGGCAAGAAGCCGAGCAGCCCGCCCGGTGTCGGGTCGGTGCGCGAGTACCGGTCGTTGTACGCGCTCACGGAGAGCCGGGCTGAGCGGATGAAGTCTGGCGCGGTCGTAATGCACCCAGGCCCGATGAACCGCGGACTGGAGATTGACGGCGTGGTCTCCGACGGCCCCAGATCGCTGATCAGGAAGCAGGTTTCAGCCGGGACACTGGTCCGGATGGCGGTGCTTGCGGAGCTCTTAGGAGCCGATTGATTCCGGGTTCTTGTGAAACAGGACAAAAACGTCTCTGCATACCGATCCGTTCCGGGTATGCTGCCGTATAGATAGGTGGTCCGGCGCGTTCTGTGCCGGCTGGTGGCAGCAGATACGGGGAAGCGATGCGGGAGCTCGTGGAATCCAGAAGCGTGGTCGGCGTATTGATCGCGCTGTACGTCTGCGCGAGCCTGGCTGCCATCCCTGTGCCGAGGCCGATCGCGAGTTTCATGTCTGACATCGGCATCTCGCTTGCGAGCACGCCCGATGAAACGGGCTGCTCTTGCGGCACGGCTTCGACGTGTTCGACCAGCGGTTCGTGCTGCTGTGCTCCCAAAGCGCTGACGAACGACGAGCCCGTGACGATCGCCGAGGGCGAGGGTCAGGGCTTCGAGCTGATGGCGATCAGCTGCACACCCGAACTGAAGTGGTTCCTTGCTGCGGTGCCCCCCGTGTTCACGGCGGGCAAGAGCGGCATGATCAATCTCGACGCGCTCAGGGGCGAAGAGCTCGTGGCGTACGTCGACGAGATGCATTCACTGAACAAGCTTGATATTGCTTCGCCGCCTCCGCGAATGAACGCCTGATCTCCGCGATTTGTTGTTCATTCGACCGGAAGGTATCCAGGCCGGGTTGTTTGCGCTGTGCGTGAGCGGTCGGTATCGGAGGCGAAGACGTGGTACGCACAAGGCGAGCCCAAGGTTTCACGTTGATCGAGCTGTTGGTGGTCATCGCGATTATCGCGCTGCTCATCGGGATTCTTCTGCCGGCGCTCGGCGCAGCGCGAACGCGCGCCCGCGGCGTGCTGGCGATGTCCAAGCTGCGCGATCTCGGGATGGCCAGCACGTTCTACTCGGACGTGAACAAGGGCAGGATCCAGAACTCGTCGCACTCGGCCGGTTTCAACTGGTTCGAGAACGGGTTCCCGTGGAACTTTGCCCTGTATGAGTACTTCGCCGACGCTCCGTTTGATCCGCTCGATCCGCCCGATGAGGGCGCTTGGTTGAGTGTCGTCAACGAGCACTACCGCTCACCCCTGGACCGCCGGGTTCAGGAGGAAGGCGAGCGGCCGGTGACCTCTCTTCCGGTCAACAGCTTTGGTCAGAGTGTGTACTTCGAGCTTCAGTGGCGCGAGATCGGATCCGCGCGGGGCGGCGATGAGGGCAGGCCCTACAGGTACAGGCGGTCGATCATCAGGCCGAGCGAGACGATCATGTTCGCTTCGCTCGCGCAGGATGCCGACGAGCCCGACCACCACATGGCACACTTCTGGAAGAACAACAACGCCGCCAACGAATCCGTAGCCATCGACCGGTTCGCGCCGGGTGAGGGGTACGTGTTCGTAGACGGCCACGCGGAGGTCGAATCGTTCGACGACACCTTCGACCCCGAGCGCAAACGGGATCTCTGGGATCCCAGGGGCTGGTAAGCCCGGGCGGCGCTCGTACAAGACTTGTTGTTTCTGATTCATGAGCTATGACCGGGCCTCTGTATGCCCGGAGAGAAGAGAGCTAGTTATGTTCAAGACTGCTTGTGTTGTTTCTGTAGTTGCGATCGCGGGATCGGCTCAGTCACAGGTCTGGCCCCAGTTTGAAGGCGCCATGAAGCACGTGCTGATCACGTTCGACGGCACAAATGTTGGTGTAGAGGTTGATAACTTGATCAACCCGGAGCCTACACCGCTTCCAATGGTGAACTACGGCGATGCTCACACAGCGCCCGCTGATGTGCTGGACGGGATGTACATCTCAAGCCAGTATGGTTTCTTGCCCGACGGGCTGATCTCTTTGCCTCAGGACGCTGCTATCTGGGTCGAGATGACGAGCTCGACACCAGGACTTGAGATCTACGAGGGCGGGAGGCGCATGATGCGCGCCGACCACACCTACGCGCCGGTCTTCGGTACCGACGGCTCCGACGCGGCATGGCAATGGGACGGCAACATGCACCACCCTTGGGTCGCGGCGCCTGCGCTCGGTGATTACGAGGCGATCTTTGAGGTGTATATCGGTGATGCCGTCACTGGTGCGAGGCTCTCGGGCTACGTGTCCGACGAGGTGACACTCGATTGGGTTGCGATTCCTTCGCCTGCTTCGGCGAGCCTGCTCGGGCTCGCGGGTGTAGCCGCGCTGCGCCGCCGCCGCTGATTGTGAGATTCCTTTTTCGCTGCCGCTCGGCCGGTGAGAGCCGGCCGGGCGGATTCAAGAGACATGATTTACTGACAGGAGAACGCACGATGATGCGGCAACTGATCTTGGCAACGGCTGTTTCGATGTTCGCGGGCGCGGGTGCTGCGCAGGCTCCAAACCTAGGCGGAGCGATGCTCCACATCCTGATCGAACAGGACGGCGACGGTCTTGTGCTTGAGTACGAGACCCCGGTAAGCGGACCTATCGAGCTGTTCCTGTATCCGGGTGAGATGTACAACGGTGCTGCGTCTGTGCTCGACGAGACGTACTACAGCGGGCGTTACGGCTGGCTCGCCAATGGGTTCTTCAACCTGCCGGCGGGTTCGGGTGTGTTTGTTGAGAACCTGGGCACGACAGCGGGGCTCAGTGTGTACGACGCGTTCAGTTATGCGCCGATCCTCGGCACAGACGGGTCGAGTGATATCTGGCAGTGGTCGGGCCAGATGACGCACAACTGGTATTCGGCGACAGAGCCGGGCGTGTATAGCGCTTCGTACCGCGTGTATGTGGGCAACGCGACGACCCAGGAGCCTCTTGCTGGGTGGGAGGCTGCTGAGATCATGCTGGAGTGGTTCGTCCCGTTCGACTGCGTCGCGGATGTGAACGGTGACGGGATGCTCTCGCCGACGGACTTTACGGCGTGGATCAACGCGTACAACAACAGCGACCCCGAGTGTGACCAGAACGGCGACGGCTCGTGCACACCGACGGACTTCACAGCCTGGATCTCGAATTACAACGCCGGGTGCTGAATTTATTCGTTGTAGTTCAAGGGATCTGTCACTAAGGTTGGCTCTATGGCAATTTGGAAGCACATTGTGTTCTGTATATCCGGCTTTGTTCTGTGTGTGTTTGCCGCGGAAAGCCAGCCGGTCTTTACGGATGTGACGTTGTCATCCGGGACTGAGGATGTGAGTCACGGACGCGGATCCGCGATGTACGACCTGGACCAGGATGGACTGCTCGACATCATCACCGGAAACGCGGTGGGCCCGAACATGGTTTTCCGTCAGCTGCCGGATCACACGTTTGTTGCGATGAATGACCCTTGGGGCTTTGGTTCTGAGGAGGACATTACGTGGGGGACGATTGTCAGTGATTTCGACAACGATGGTGACCCTGACGTGCTGTTTGTCAACGGGACTGCCGGAGGATTTGACCGGACCGACCCCTGCAGGCTCTACCGCAACGACCTGAACGAAACGGGTGTCTTTACGGAGGTTGGCGCGCTGTCGGGTGATCTTTCTATTGCGAGTACGAACTTCGGCGCTACCTCGCTTGATTACGACAACGACGGAGACTTGGACATATTTCTGTCCAGCCACAACGACGTGCAGCCATCAAGGCTGTTGCGAAACGATGGGGGGTTGCAGTTTACGGACGTCGGCCCGGCTGCGGGCATCGTTCACTTGAGTTCATTCCGTCACTGCAGCACAGGGGATATCGACGGCGACGGGTGGCTCGACATCGCGGTTGGTGCACTGGATGGTCCAAACAGGCTCTACAGGAACAGGGGCGATGGGACGTTTGAGGACATTGCGCCCCAGCTTGGTATTGATTCCCCCAATTTCAACTTCGGGCTAGCGCTAGAAGACTTTAACAACGACGGGCACACCGATGTGTACATCCCGAAGTGGCAACAAACGCCGCAGGGCCCGAGCGGGTTGTTTCTCAATATGGGCGATGGAACTCTGTTGGATGTTTCCGTGGCGAGCGGGATGACTGGTCAGACGGATATGGGGCACAACACTGGCGACATTAATCTTGACGGTTACACCGATATTTTCATCGGAACTGGTGCGCCTCGGTTTGACGACACCGATCAATTGCTGCTGATCACGCCCGATGAGACTGTCGGTATCCGCGTGACAGACTACTCAGACGAATCGGGGATTCTCGCGCTTGGTGGATCAAGGTGTCACGGCATAGTTTTCGGTGATTACGACAGAGACGGCGACCTGGATATCTATCTCAACAACGGCGGCCCCGGGAGTAGCCCGACCACGATCGAGAACAATCACCTGCTGAGGAACGATGGGCCGCTCGTGCCGTGGGCTGCGATCACACTCGTGGGAACCGAATCAAACCGTGACGGCATCGGTGCCAAGTGCGTTGCCACCACATCAAGCGGGAGAGAGATTCACAGGATGCACCGCTCTGGCAATGGATTCTGCAACACCAATCCTGCAGAAGTGTGGTTCGGGCCTGGTGAAGGAAACGTGATCACCCGAATCGACATCACGTGGCCTTCTGGGATCCAACAGGCTGTTGTGAATCCACCGATGGGAATGATCACGACTGTCGTGGAACAGAGTTGCGTCGGTGATGTGAACGGTGACGGGATGCTCTCGCCGACGGACTTTACGGCGTGGATCAACGCGTACAACAACAGCGACCCCGAGTGTGACCAGAACGGCGACGGCTCGTGCACACCGACGGACTTCACGGCTTGGATCTCGAATTACAACGCCGGGTGCTGATCAGGAATCGCTGGAGGAGGATGATCACGCTTGGCGCGGGGCCCATAGGGTCCCGTTTTTCATGTGTGGACAGAATTATCAGACTTTGGGGCCTGTTTTTGCCTTTCGCGTGAAACTCAAGTGCCCGAACCCCGTACCAAGAACGAATAGTTAGTAAACACTATCTACCTGTCTGTGTGGGGTGTATCCATGGCTGCTGGAGTTCAACGCATCGACGCGGTGTCTCGTCGCCCAGTGCCGGCGAGGGGGTCGAGATTCACGGTCTGGCTCGCGTCGGTGCTGTACAGGCGAGGCGTGACACCCAACGCGGTGTCTGCATCGAGTGTGGCTTTCGCTGTGCTCGGTGGGGCGGCTCTTGTGCTGCATCACAGTGCTGATCCTTTAGTTGGGGTGGTTCTGCTTGCTGCTGCGGTGGTGTGCATTGGTTTGCGAAGCTTGGCGAACCTGATCGATGGGATGATCGCGGTTGAGGGCGGGCGAGCGACGCCGTCGGGCGCGATCTACAACGAGTTTCCTGATCGGCTCTCTGACATTGCGTTCTTCCTCGGCGCTGGTTACGCGACGGCGGGGACAACGGGCAGTGTAGAGCTCGGGTGGACCGCGGCGCTGCTGGCGGTGCTGACTGCGTACACGCGTGCGCTCGGGGCGGCGTCGGGCGCGCCGCACGACTTTGGCGGACTGATGGCCAAGCCCCACCGGATGGCGCTGCTCGCGATCGGGTGCGCGGCGCTCGCAGTTGAACAGCTGACAATCGGTACGCGGTACGCGTTCGTCGTGATGCTCGCGGCTGTCAGTCTTGGTTGCGTGAACACGATCGTGGGTCGTTTGTCGCGAGCCGTGCGCGCACTGGAGGCGCAGCCATGATCCGCGATGTGTTCGCTGGTGTTGTGCGGATCATCACGGGTTGTCGATCACGGCACGTGGGCCCCTGCGGTTCAGCGGGGCCCAGGGTCTACTACGCGAACCACACGAGCAATCTCGATGCGGTTGTGGTGTGGTCGTCCTTGCCCCGAGAATGCAGGCGTGATTGCCGAATCATCGCGGCCAAGGACTACTGGGGCAGGACGGCGGTTCGGCGATGGTTCGCGTGCAGGGTGTTCCGCGCGGTGCTTATTGATCGCACGGGCGTCACGAAGTCGAACTACCCGCTGAGGGATATCACGGCGTGCCTCGACGAGGGGTGTTCTGTGATCATCTTCCCCGAAGGTACCCGGGGAAATGGAGATGGCGCTGCGCCCTTCCGCGGTGGGATTTGGCACATCGCGCGTGACAGACCAGGCGTGGAGATCGTGCCGGTTTGGATCGAGAACCTGAGCAGGGTGCTTCCAAAGGGAGAGGTGTTGCCCGTGCCGATCGCGGTCGCGGTGACTGTTGGGGAGCCCGTGATTCGTGGCGCTGATGAGCAGAAGCAGTCTTACCTCGAACGCTGCCGGGACGCGATGCTCAGCCTGCGCGGAGAGCTGGCATGATCGATGACAACATGCTCATCTTGCTTGGGATCGTGGCGGGGCTGCTCGTATTGGGCTCGCTTATCGCTGAGGTTGGTGCACGAGTCGCTCGCACGGAGAGTGGGATTGACGTCGCCAATAACCTGAAGGATCGGATGCGGAGTTGGTGGCTGATGGCCACGGTGTTCGCGGTCTCGGTTCTCGTGGGCGGCGTGATGACGGTTGTGCTGTTCGGGGTCAGCTCCTTCCTGGCGCTGCGCGAGTTCATCACGCTGACGCCGACGCGCCGCGGCGATCACAGGGCGCTGTTCTGGGCGTTTTTCGTGATCATCCCTGTGCAGTATGTGCTGATTGCGCAAGAGAGGTACGGCGCGTTTCTGGTCTTTATCCCGGTGTACGCGTTCCTGTTGATCCCCGCGAGGATGGCTGCGGCTGGGGAAACGGAGGGTTTCCTCGGCCGGATGAGCCGAATCCAGTGGGGGCTGATGACGTGCGTGTACTTCATCGGTCACGTGCCGGCGCTCTTGGCGCTGGACATCGCTGACTACTCGGGGAGAAACGCGACGCTGCTGTTCTTCTTCATTCTGATCGTGCAGATCAACGACGTGTCGCAGTTTGTCGTGGGCAAGCTCTTTGGCAAGAGGCCGATCGCGCCGCTGGTGAGCCCGAACAAGACCGTTGCGGGAATGGTCGGCGGTCTGGCGATCTCTGCTGCAGTGGGCGCGTCGCTTGCATGGATCACGCCCTTCGGGGTGATCGATGGTGCGGCGATCGCGCTCTGTGTCGCGTTCATGGGGTTCATGGGAGATCTGACGATGTCGGCGGTGAAAAGGGACATCGGGGTCAAGGATTACTCGCAATCACTACCGGGGCACGGCGGGGTACTGGATAGGCTCGATTCGCTGACATTCGCGGCCCCGGTCTTCTTTCATATCGTGAGTTACTTCTACACAGGGCAGGTCTAGGAACTCGGTTGGCTTCAATTCGCTTCGTGCGAGACCCCTCTGGCTGTAGACTACGGGCCGGAGGTTCCCGACCATGGATTGTCTGAAGCTCGTGGCGCTTTACGGCGTGTGTGTCTCTGGATTCGCAGGGGCGCAGGGCGCCGAGGTCGTCGTGTTCGGCGATTCCTGGGCGAACAGGCTCTCATCACCGTTGCGTCAAACACTGATCGATGAGGGCGCGTCGGACTACGCGGTTCTGAACGAGGGCGTCGAGGGTGCGCGAGCCGATG
Source organism: Phycisphaeraceae bacterium (assembly GCA_009827205.1). Taxonomy (GTDB): domain Bacteria; phylum Planctomycetota; class Phycisphaerae; order Phycisphaerales; family UBA1924. The sequence continues at coordinate 11,477 of WUAK01000025.1, forward strand.
AACTGGCGTCGTCGGATCCTTCGATCGGATTGCCGTACATCGAGAGCGTGCTGCTTGCGAACCCCGACGCGGAGCTTGTGCACCTGTCGATCGGTGGGAACGACTTGTTCGATGGGATTCTGTTCATCAATAACGACTCGATCGTGAACTCGCTCCTGAACCGGGTCGTGGGTGACACGGAAACAATCGTTCAGCAGATCCTGAGCGTGCGCCCGGATGTCGAGGTGTATCACTCAGGGTACGACTTCCTTCAGCCGATCTTGTTCTTTGATCCCGCGCGCGTGAACGAAGTCATGCTCGATCTCGACAGCAGGCTCTTGGCGCTTGCGGACACGATCCCGGGGTACACATACGAGGGGTACTACGGATTTGCACAGATCACGTACGGCATCCCGGCTCTGGGCATCCCGCCCGGAGATCCGTCGCTGCCCAGGATCGACCTGCCCAGCCCGGACTTTACGTTTGTCGACGAGATCCACTACACGCCGGCTGTGTATGAGGTGTTCGCGGACGAACTATATGTGCGTTTCTATGAGCCGCGCGTGACTGACCCGTGTGTTGCGGACGTGAACGGCGACGGGATTCTGAGCCCGGCTGACTTCACGGCGTGGATCGACGCGTACAACGGGGGCGGCGCGGGGTGCGACCAGAACGCCAACGGCTCGTGTACACCGGCTGACTTCACGGCCTGGATCACAAACTACAACAACGGTTGTTAGGTCTTGGGAGCCGGGCCCCGGAGGCGGGGGCTACCCTCTGCCATGCCGACCGGGGAAGTTGATAGTGCAGGGTTGCTGCTGATCATCAGCGGGCCGAGCGGGGTGGGGAAGACGACCATCACGCGTGCGGTTGAGCGCGCGATCAAGGGCAGCGTGTTCAGCGTGAGTGTGACGACGCGGCCCAAGACGGTCGCGGATGTCGAGGGCGTGGACTACAGATTCATCTCGGGCGATGAGTTCGATCGGATGATCGAGCAGGACGAGCTGCTCGAGCACGCGGATGTCTTCGGGAAGAAGTACGGCACCCCCCGTGCCTGGGTGGAGGAACACCTGGGCGAGGGCAGGCTTGTGATTCTTGAGATCGACGTCGAGGGCGCAAACCAGGTGAAGTCGAAGAGGCCCGATGCGTTTGCGATCTTTATTGAACCGCCAAGCGAGGATGTGCTCTTGGACAGGCTCCGGGCACGCAACCGTGAGGACGAAGATTCGATCCAGCGCAGGTTCGCCGAGGCGAAGCGGGAGATCGCTGAAGCCAAATCCGGGGGGTTCTACGACGCGTTCATTGTGAACAATAACCTCGAGCGTGCGATCGAAGAGACACTCGGGCTTATTCACGAGCGCCGCTTGGGGTAACAGGCAAGAGCTGCGCGTGTCTCGTTTCTAGAGCCGGTCACTGTTGAACAACACAGTTGAGGCCCGATGGCTGCGGCTGGCGAGAGCGCGTAGTGCGCGGGCGCCGACTGGAGCGGTTTATGTTGAAGTTTGCGTTGATGATTGCAGTGGCGGGAGTTCTGTCTGCCGGCTCTGCCGATGCCCAGGACGAACCCAGGCGAGGGATTCTGAGCGACTCGGGCGGCGATACGAATATTTTCGGGTACAGCGCCGACCCGATCGAGACGCCGTTCGAACCGGATCGCCCCCGATTCCGCTCAAGCAAGGGTGTTGTGCCGGTGGGGCGGTTTGCGCTCCAGGCGGGCACGACGTTCACGTTCGACGACGAGGACGGCACCGAGGTCAACACCCTGGCGGGACCGGAGCTGCTGGTCCGGACCGGCATCTTGCCCAGGCTTGAGGGCCGAATCGGCTGGGGCGGATACCAAGAGGTTGAGGTTGAGACCAGTGGGTTTACGGATCGCACATCGGGCGTGACCGACATGTTCGTCGGTGCGAAGTTCGATGTCGTGAGCGAGAACAACGGCGCGGTGCCGGCGCTCGTTGTTGTTGGTGAGGTGTCGCTGCCTGTTGGTGACGACGACTTCACGTCGGATCGGGCAGATCCATCGGTTGAGGTCGCGTTTGATTTCGACAACCTGCACGATATTTTCGGCGTCTCTGGAGGTGTGCAGCTCGCTTCGCTCGAGAACCAGACGACGGACGACGACTACCTGCAGACTGCGACGAGCGTGAGCTTCGATCAGGAATGGAACGATGAGATCGAAACATTCCTTGAGTACTTTGCGTTCTTCAACGATGACGACGATATCGATGACGCCCACTTCCTCCAGACAGGCGGCATCATCACGATCGTACCCAACGTGACAATTGACGCGAAGGTCGGCGTTGGGCTGACCACAGAATCATCAGACTTCTTTGCCGGCGCCGGTGCGACGGTGAGCTTCTGATCACAGACTGAAACCGCAAGCAGACATGACCGTGTCGCAAAGGCCGAGGCCCCGGGGTTGATCTCCCGGGGCCTCGGCTGTGTGTGTGGACGAGGTCGCGGTTGGGCGTGCCTCGGCTATGGGTGTCAAGTCTGGCAGGTTACTCGCAGCCTTCGTTGTAGTTGTTGATCCACGCGGTAAAATCGGTGGGTGTGACACTGAGGTCGTTGTTCTGGTCTGCGATAAAGTCAGTGCGGTTGTAGGCGGCTATCCACGCGGAGAGGTCGCCTGCTTCGAGGACGCCGTTACGGTTTGTATCTGCTTTGCAGACGCTGCCAGGGCGAACAAAGATCGCGCTTGCTGGTACCGGGAGGCTCCATGTGTCAACCTGCTCGAGTGAGTCCGCGTCGTAAACGTGCACTGCGCCTTGAGCTTGCGTGAAGAGGTTCAGGTTGCCGGTGGAAGCCGCGTCGATGGTGTGGGCGGTGACGTAGTAGCTGTCGTCTCCTGCACCGGTCCAGTCGAAGATCTTTGCTTCGCCGGCCTCATCGGCAGCGATGAGCGCGTCGGGTCTGATGCCCATGGTTTTCACGGCTGAGTTCATCTGCCCAAAGAAGGTCCACTCGGATTCGGTTTCGGTTTTGCTGTGGATGGAACCATCTGCGCCCCCGACATAGATGGTGCCGTTGAAGATGACGACTGAAGTTGCTGGCGTGGGGGTTTCGATCGTCTCGATGGTTGTGCCTGTGTTCAGATCTGCACGGATGAGCGCGCCGCTTTGGCTCACGACGAGCAGCTCGCTGCCGCTGATTGCCATGTCGAGCATTCCCGAGGAGACCCAGACAGCGTCGACGGTGTCGCTGGTTTGCCCGTCGATGGTCCAGACGGTGCCGAACGAATCACCGATGAGCAGGTCGCTGCCGAGCGGTTGGATGCTGACGATCGGTCCGAAGCAGAAGCAAGCGAAGTAGGTGAATTCGCCGGTGTCGGAGTCGGCGACGTAGACCGTGCCCTGGGGGCTGCCGACGAAGACCTGGTCGTCCGCCTGGGCCGTGAGTGCCGCGGCCGACACGAGCGCGGCACACGTTGTTGTCATCTTTCGCATGGCGTATCTCCTGCCACGAGGTGTTCTGGATTCCTGCCCCCTTCGGGCATGGTCACATCATCAGGCCCAGACGACAGCTCACAACCCATCTAAATAGAGGGATAATTGAGTTCGCTTTGAGGGTAGTCTGATTGGATGGGTGGACTAAAGCTCCAGAAATCGCGTTCCAGAGCCTCCAGGCGTGATCTCCGCCGGGTTTATGAGATTGTCGAGGTGTGTAGATCGCTCGGCGATGACGCGAACCTGTGGCGCGAGCGCGCGATGGAACTGCTTATAGGGCTGCTTCCTGCGAAGGTAGCCATCGGGAACGAGATCGCTGATCTGCGAGATCTTGCTGAGAAGGGCTGGGAGGGTGTGCCGCCCGGCGCCCCGGCGAGGTCGAAGCAGGTGGGGCCTATCAGGATCGGGTTTGCGAGCAATCGCGAACGAAAGGCGTGGGAGTCGTACGCGGAGGAGACACCCGTTCGCCGCACGCCTGAATTTATGACGCTGCTGAAAGCGAGCGCTCCGAGCGTGACTCGGAGTCGTCGGCAGATCTGGGACGACGCGAGCTGGTACCGGTCGCACGCGTACAACGAGCGTCACAAACTCGCGGGGATCGACGACTACATCATCTCGATCTGTCGAATCCCGGGGACAAGGCGTTCGAGTTCAATATGGATGCACCGCGCGATCGACGATGTACCTTTCAGCAGGCGGGAGTGGTACCTGCTCGACCTCACGCACCGAGAGCTTGCGCGACACATCGGCGGCCCGATCGCGTCATCGCTCCAGCCAACACCAGCAACTCTCACAAAGCGCCAGAGGCAGACACTCGAACTTCTCCTTGCTGGACTTACTGAGAAACAAACCGCGGCGAGCATGGCGATCACGACACCCACGGTGCACGAGTACGTTCAGGCCATCTACAGACACTTCGGCGTGCACTCACGGAGCGAGCTCTCGGCGCACTTCATCCGCAGGTATCGCGGC
>WUAK01000241.1 GCA_009827205.1 Phycisphaeraceae bacterium
GCAGGGATCTTCGAGACGCTCTGCACGCGGTTGCGCAGGGCGCATCAGTTGAGACGAATCAGAAACCCAGCATCGGCTGCAACATCAAGTGGAAAGCCGGCAACGAGCCCGACTACTTCGGCTGATCATCTCCGGCTGCGGATCTCACGCCAGTCTTCAACGGTCATCGCGTACCTCGCATGGTCCTGCCACCTGCCGGCAATCTTGAGATACTTGGGCGAGTAGCCCTCACGTCGGAAGCCGACCCGCTCGGCGAGCGCGATCGAGGGCGCATTGTCCGGGATCACGTTCGCTTCTACTCGGTGCAGCTTCAACTCCACGAAAGCTCGGCGAAGCACAAGCCGAACGGCTTCAGTCGTGTAGCCCAAACCGGTATACCTCTTGCCGATCCAGTACCCCATGTAGCAATTACGGAACGGGCCGTGGAAAATCTGTCCAAGATTGACCATACCAACGATCTGATCATCTTCGCGCCGGCACACGAGGTGCTGCTGGTTTGAAGGCGTGTCGCACGATTTCAACATCAGCCCGAACCGTGTCGTCGCCGCGCCGGCGTGATTGGAAGCAGGCCTCGGGAACCAGGGCATCAAATGCCCCCAGCTCTCGTCCCAGAGCGCACACCATTGTGTTTCATCGCGCTTCACTGGGTGGCGGACATAGACCACCCTCCCTTTAGCGAGTGCTCGATCGACAAGACTCTTGCGTTGCGTAGGCATCAGGCGATGTGCACGACAACACGGCGCGTGTGAGGCCGGTGCCGATGCTCCCACAGATAAATCCCTTGCCACGTCCCGAGCACCAGTTTGCCGTCCAGCAAAGGGATAGAGAGACTCGTCGCTGTGATCGCCGACCTGATATGGCTCGGCATGTCGTCCGGCCCTTCGTGTGTGTGCTCAAACCCCGTGCCGTCCGGTACGTGCTCGTCCATCCAGCGTTCGAGATCACGCCTGGCGCTCGGGTCGGCGTTCTCTTGGATGATCAAGCTGGCCGAGGTGTGACGGACGAAAACCGTGCACAGCCCCTCGCGGATACCCGAAGTCGTCGCAGCACCCGCGACCTCTCGAGTTATCTCATGGAGCCCGCGCCCGGGTGTTTGGATGGACAATTCGTGCGTCACACAAGCAATATAAACCAGATCGCAACACCGCACCCGTCACATCGGTATCAGCCCCGCACATACCGGAGGCAATGACATGACTCTCTCGTTCCTGACTGCTGTTGTTCTAAGTCTCTCGTCCCAGCCTCTCAAGGACATGAGCGCCAGCTATATCCCCCTCGCCGCCACCAACGGCAGGACCATGGACGCAGAGTTTGCAGACCTCGACGGCGACGGAGACCTCGATCTCGTCCTCGCAGCCGAGTTCGGGCAGAACGCGGTCTGCTTCTGGCACAACGACAGGTTTGTGCTACAACCAGACGCCATCACGCAAGGCAAGCGACACGATTCGGAGGACATCGCGATCGCGGATTTCACGGGCGATGGCCTCCAAGACATCGCGATCGTCGCTGAGGATGACCAGACCAACGAGTTCTACATCAACTCTGGTGATGGCACGTTCGTAGACGCTTCTGAGCGGATCCCGGTCTCGGGCACATCCAACGCGGTACTGGCTCTAGATGTCGACTCAGACGGCGACCTCGACCTTCTCATCGGAAACAGAGGAGCAAACGTGCTCCTACTCAACGACGGTGCCGGCAATTTCACCGACGCGTCCGATGAACGCCTGCCCACTCAGGCGGACACAACACAGGACATCGAAGCCGGAGATATCGACGGCGACGGGGATCCTGATCTCATCCTCGCCAATGAACAGGCGAACCGAATCCTGATCAACGACGGGAAGGGCTTTTTCACCGACGAAACACAAGGACGGCTCGAGATCAAAGCACTCGAAGAAACCCGTGAAGCCGATCTGGGCGATGTTGATGGTGACGGTGATCTCGACCTTGTTCTCGCCAACGTCGCCTGGTCCGGGGCCGATCCGACCGATCGACTCCTGCTTAACGACGGGTCAGGCGTCTTCACCAGGTCAGATGAGTTCCCAGCCGACAGCGTGTTCAGCGTCGATGCAGACTTCGCGGACATCGACAGCGACGGCGATCTCGACATCATCACAGCAAACCTGGGGCAAGGAGCAGCAATCCCGGTCCGCATCTACCTCAACGACGGCAGTGGAGCCTTCAAAAACGCCACAACCGATCTGGTAAGTCCGATGAGTCTCGTGCACGGGATCGACATCGAGTGCGTTGACATCAACGGCGACACCTCGCCAGATCTCTACATCGCGAACCATGTCTCTTCGGATACTGTCATGATTGGGTTCGGCAAGCAATAGTCTCATCAAGCCGCGGCTCGGCAATTCGAGTTGACTTCGTTCAGCAACTCGGAGCAGTGACGCACCTTGACAAGAGCAGTATCCAGCTCGCCGAGTTGCCTGAATGACATCTCAACACCAGTAGCAGCGACGTTGAGATCTGACTCGAGATCACTAATCTGCCCGACCGTGTGGACGATCTCCGTGCCGATCGATTCAACGAGTGTTGCGATCACACTGTCCTGACCAAGCCTCGAAGATTCGATCTTCCCGCCGAGCTGTGCAAACCTGAGTGCGAGCATGCTGCGTTTCACGCTAGCAAGGTCGCCCTCGAGCTTCCGGAGATTGCTGATGAGGTCCTGCATCGTCGGGCCGAGCGTTGAACGTTGTCTATCAACAGCCTCTAGGAGGTCAACAATTGTCAACTCCATTCTCTGCCTCGGGTGCGAGCGCACAAGCGGAGCATTCTCGCCTGTGTCGAGGCGCACACCAGAAGCAGCCTTGAGACAGTAGTCCAGAATTGTCTCGACCTGGAGCCTCGCCGCGGCGGTCCGGAACACCAAGTCCCCGAGAGACACCGATGCGATCTCGATCTGGGATCGCATCGAATCCGCGAGCTCACGCACGGTGAGCGACGACTCGCTCAGATGTGACGCGATGACGCTGAGACACTTCGCCTGATCGCCCGTTCTCGTTGTTTCCAACGAGACATTGATCGATGACATCTCAAAGAGCTTCGACACCCGGATCACAGCAGTCGCGTTGTCCTGGAGTTTCTTCTGCAGGTCGAGCAGCTTACCTATGCCGTCAAAGAGCTGAGTCGCAACCTGATACCCCTTCTCAAGGCTCTTGATCATGCTTTCAAGATTCTCGTCCTCCGTTCTGGAGTGCGATTGGGTATCCGTGATGCGAGTGCCGCGGAGCGAGCTCAGTAAGTCCTCGCGCACAGCTGTGTCGCGAGACCGCATCTCCTCGACGAGTGTGGCAATCATAAAATCGTCATAACTACTGAACCCGAGATTCTCAAGCTCTTGATTGAGCAGGTTCATCGATTCGTTCATGTACACCGAAGATTGGATACCCTGCGATGCCGCATTCGATTCATACTCACAGAGCCTCTTGTACACATCATCGACAACTCCTTGCAGTTTGCTCGTTGTCTTGAATCGGATAGCGAGGTAGCCGTCATCCAAGGGTGTGGCGAGTGTGTAGACCTTGTAGTACGCCCCGTCAGACGCGCGGTTGGTCACAAACACACCTACAGCATCGCCTCGCTGGATGTACTCCCAGTACAGCTTGAACCCGACGCGAGGCATGGTCGGGTGCCTCACGAGCTTGTGGGGCTTGCCGAGTACGTCCGACATGGAGTACCGGGCCATCTTGAGAAAGGCGTCGTTGACCGAACGGATTACACCCTTTTTATCTGTTGTCGAGAAGATCAGGTCCTTTACATCGAAAGGTACAGCAATGTCGTGAGTCGTCTTCTTCGGTTCTTGCATAGCCGCCTCCACATAGGGCTCGCCCTGGTTCACCATGTGGATTATCGATCAAGATATCGATGTATATGTGTATCAAATCAGAATAATCAGAAAGACACAATAATACATCAGGTAGCAACTATATTGAGTGAGTGCCGCCTGTTTAGGACGCTATTCCCACTCAATTGTGGCGGGCGGCTTGCTTGATATGTCGTAGACCACCCGGTTCACGCCACGCACCTCATTGATGATCCGATTCGAGATGCGCGCCAGGACGTCGAAGGGGATCCTCGCCCAGTCCGCGGTCATGAAGTCCCTCGTCTCGACCGCGCGTACAGCGACAACGTTCTCGTACGTCCTGCCGTCACCCATTACGCCCACCGATTGGATCGGTGTCAGCACCGCGAACACCTGGCTCGTCGAGCGGTACAAGTCTGCCGCGATGATCTCTTCGAGCACAATCTCATCACACTCGCGCACGATCTCAAGCCGGTCAGGCTTCACCTCGCCCAGAACCCTCACCGCAAGACCGGGCCCCGGGAATGGGTGCCTCCACAGGATCGCGTCCGGCACACCGAGAACCTCGCCGAGCTTGCGGACCTCGTCCTTGAAAAGCTCCCGGACCGGTTCAACAAGCTCGAAGCCGAGATCTTCTGGAAGCCCGCCCACGTTGTGGTGGAGTTTGATGTTCGCTGACTTGCCAGAATGTCCATGACCCGACTCGATCACATCCGGATAGAGCGTCCCCTGTGCAAGGTACCTCACGCCATTGATACCTTCCGCGGCT
>WUAK01000242.1 GCA_009827205.1 Phycisphaeraceae bacterium
GAGCTGCTTAGCTCGCCTTTTCAGCCGGTGTCTCGTTCGTGGTTTGCTGGGTTTGTGCATCTGGCACACGGATAGCCGTGTGGCAAGCCTTGCAGCGAACAGTTTTTGAGCGAGCCGATTCCGGGACGGCGAGCAGCTTCCTACAAGCCAGATTCGGGCACATAATGCGGATGGTCTGAGACATGGCGAAGCTCTCCAGGCAACACCTCGGCCATACAAGTGCACCGAATAACCTCAGTGGTGAGAAGGACAGGACTTTCTTGTGCGATATGAAGTTCTCGGACGCGTATTGCCCTGCCCAAATTGAGGCCAACAATCACCGGTGAACACCCTCAGCTATAACCAGGATTCGCTAGCCGTCGTAGGGATGCAGTGGGGCGACGAGGGCAAGGGCAAGGTCGTTGACCTGCTCGCCTCAGAGTTCGACGCCATCGTCCGATACAACGGCGGCGCCAACGCCGGGCACTCCGTCGTCGTCAACGGCAAGCGTTTTGCGCTCCACCTTGTCCCATCTGGCGTGCTCCGAGAAGGCTGCGATTCGATCATCGCCAATGGGGTCGTTGTTGATCCGGAACAACTGCTCAGAGAGATTGACGGTCTCACGGCCGAGGGCGTTGATTGCTCTCGTGTCTTGGTTTCGAGCCGGGCACACGTCGTTATGCCGTATCACAAAGCAGAGGACGCGGCTCGTGAGCGAGCACTGGCGGACAGCCTGGGCAGCAAGGCCGTCGGGACAACCGGGCGAGGAATCGGGCCCGCATACGCGGAGAAAGTCCAGCGGGCTTCTGCTGTTCGGATAGGTGATCTGCTCATTCCCGATCTCCTTCGCGAACGCGTCAGAGCAGCTCTGGCATTCAAGCGCCCAATGCTCGAACGCTGGGCGCCTGATGCCACGTATGCTCTTGATGAAGAGTCCCTCATTGAGATCGCGCTCGGTTGGGGTGACAAGCTCAAGAACCGAGTCATCGATTCCACGATCCAGCTTCACGACCATCTTGAGCAAGGACGCAAACTCCTGTTTGAAGGGGCCAACGCAACACTGCTCGATGTCGATCACGGCACGTACCCGTTCGTCACGAGCTCGTCCGCTAGTGCCCTAGGGATTGCGCCGGGCTCGGGCGTGCCGGCCTCAGTGGTCGGAAGAATCATCGGTATCGCCAAGGCGTACCAGACCCGAGTCGGCGCCGGGCCCATGCCGACCGAACTGACCGATGCGACGGGCGATCAGATTCGCGAGCGGGGTCGCGAGTTCGGCACGACCACCGGCAGACCCAGACGCATCGGCTGGCTCGATCTTGTTGCACTCCGTTACTCGGCGCGTATCAACGGGGTTACAGAGATCGCGCTCACGCTTCTGGATGTCCTCTCAGGTTTCGATGAACTCAAGGTCTGCACCGCGTACGAGATCGGTGGCGAACGGACGATCGATTTTGACCCAGCCGCGGCGTCGCTTGACGCGGTTCGTCCGGTCTACGAGTCGCTCCCGGGATTCGACGAAGAGATCACTGGGGCTCGTTCATTCGGCGACCTTCCAAGCGAGGCCCGGGCGTACATCGACAGGGTTCAGTCGTTCGTTGGAGTACCGATCTCAATTGTCGGGGTAGGCCCGGATCGAGAACAGACTATTCTCGTAGAACACGAAGCAGGGGTTGGCTCCATTGGGTGATTCTGTGGAGAGCAACGCAGCTCTGAGCGAGCAAGACAGGGCGGTTCTGGCCCGGATTGCCAAGGTCATGCCCGAGGCAGATCCGCTTAGACACATCCCTGATGTCAGCCCGAGCCGGATCCCGAGGCACATCGCGATCATCATGGACGGTAACGGCAGGTGGGCTGTCAAGCAGGACAAGCCGAGGCAATTCGGTCATCAGCGTGGGGCCGAGACGGTTCGCAGAGTCATCGCCGAGGCCGGACGAATCGGTGTCGAGTTCGTCACGCTGTACTCGTTCAGCACCGAGAACTGGAAACGCCCCGAGGACGAGATTCGTGATCTCATGGCGCTGTGCGAGTTGTACTGCCATAGCCAATTGCCCGAATTGCTCGAGCACAAGATCCGCGTCCGCGTGATCGGCAGACGAGAGGGGCTCCCAGATGGTGTGCTAGCAGCGCTCGACAACCTCGTGACAAAAACCCATGAGAATTCATCCAACGGACCCACACTCTGTCTGGCGATCAACTACGGCTCGCGCGAAGAGATCCTCGATGCGGTGCGTTCTCTTGCTCGTAAAGCTGCCAGCGACGAGATCGTTCCTGAGGACATCGACGCGGATCTGTTCTCAGATTCGCTCTATACCTCGGGCATGCCTGATCCCGATCTGTTGATCAGGACGGCTGGCGAAATGCGGATCAGCAACTACCTGCTCTGGCAGATCAGCTACGCGGAGCTCTACGTTACCGATACGCTCTGGCCCGAGTTCATGGAAGAAGATCTCCACGACGCGATCCGCGCTTTCGCGGGACGCGACCGACGCTTCGGCGGGCTGAGCAAGGGGAAGTAGTGCTCAAGCAGCGACTCATCCTAGGCCCGGTGATGATCATCGCCGCCTTCCTGATGGTCTGGCTGGACGATTTCGTTCACTCCGAGACCGGCGCCAAAGGCATCGCGTTCGGAGTGGGCATGTCGCTCATCATCATGATGACCGCCTGGGAGCTCTCGCGGATTCTCAAGGCCAACAACGTCCACGTTGCGACACCAATCTGCATTGTGTCGAGTCTCACCGGGCTGCTCGGCACGACACTCTGGACGGACGAGCCAAGAGCGCTGGGCACGCTTGCGGTGATGGTGATGATCATCGCGCTGATCACACACGTCAGGCATCGCACGATCGAGGGCGTAGTAGCGGCTGCTGGCGGCGTCATGCTCGTGTTCGTCTATCTGGGCGTGCAAAGTTCGTTCTGGCTTACGCTCTGTATCTCGAATTCGCCCTGGATTGTCCTCTGGCTGGTTCTGGTTACGAAATCATGCGATATCGGCGCGTACTTCACCGGACGGGCGATCGGCAAGCACAAACTCATCCCCTGGCTCAGCCCAGGCAAGACCTGGGAGGGTCTCATCGGGGGGCTCGTGACGTCCTCGCTGATTTGTGTGCTGGGCGTGTATCTGCTCAGTCTGGGCGGAGTCTCGACGGGGGTGGGTTATCCCCTCGCCCTGGGCATGGGGGCGGTCATCGGGCTGCTGGGCCAACTGGGAGATCTAACCGCGAGTCTGTTCAAGCGCGATGCGGGCAAGAAGGACTCGAGTTCCTCGATCCCGGGCTTCGGTGGCTGGCTCGATGTCATGGATTCCCTGCTTCTTGTCGGGCCTTTCGCGTACTGGATGCTCAGCGCGATCAATGCTTCGTGATTGAGTGTGTGATTGGCGCGTGACGGGGCAGGGGGCCGTGTGCTAGAATGACGGGCGGCAAAGCCGCTCGGGAGGACCAGGCGGGCATGAACGAAACGATGAAGCTGTTGGCAGTCTACCAGGCGGAGCAGAAGCTCCGAGGACTTCAATCCAGACTGGGGGCCGCTGAACGCTTCCTCTCCGAACAGGAGCGTCAGCTGGGGGCAATCGACCAGCAGACAAGCTCACTCGAGTCCCAGCTCCGCCAGATCCAGGCTTCCACCAAAGAGAACGAAGACGAGATGGCTCGCATCGACGAGCGGATGACCAAACTCCGCGAGGAGATGAATGTCGCGCGGACCAACAAGGAGTACCAAGCATTTCTCGTCGAAGTCAACGCGCTCAAGATCGAGCGAGGTCGGGTCGAGGAGGAGGTACTCAAACTCATCGAGCAGGCCGACGCGATCAAGACCGAGATAGATCAGTCAGCATCGACGAAGGACGAGCGAGTCAAAGTCCGCGATGTTGCGCAGCAGGACCGTGATACTCGGCACAGCGAGATCAAAGACCGTGTCAAGGAACTCGAAACGGAGCGCGATCAGCTCGCAAGCGCGGTCAATCCGAAGACGCTCTCCGAGCTTCAGCGTCTGCTCTCTGAGCGTGACGAAGACGCAATGGCCGGCGTCGAGATCATTGATAAGCGCCGCCACGAGATCAGCTGCGCAAGCTGCATGATGACACTGCCGGTCGAACTGCTCAGCAGGCTGCTCTCGGGCACGCTGACGAACTGTTCGAATTGCGGCTGCTTCCTTTACCTCGATGAAGACGCATCCGCTGCTCTTCAGCCCACTGGCTCGAAGCGCTGAACACACATATCCAGTTTCATTCGTGACTTACTCGAAGAGCGCATCGTCGCCGATCGCTGGTGCCTTCACGCCTAGGTGATCCGCAGCTGCTTTGGTCAGCATGCGCCCGCGTTTGGTCCGGGCCAGGAAGCCGTTCTGGAGCAGGAAGGGCTCGACCACGTCCTCGAGCGTGCCCACATCCTGGTTCATCGTCGCCGCGACCGCCTCTAGTCCGACAGGTCCCCCTGAGTAAGTCGAGGCGATCGTGCCGAGGTACGACCTGTCGAGTTCGTCCATGCCGAGCTCGTCGATTCCCTCGAGGCTAAGGGCCTGTTCGACAACCGCGACAGAAACCTCGCCCGATGCTCGTACATCCGCGTAATCACGCACACGCCTGAGCAGTCTGTTTGCGATCCGGG
>WUAK01000243.1 GCA_009827205.1 Phycisphaeraceae bacterium
GTCTCTCGTTCTTACGCAACAGCCCGTTATCGACAAAGACGCACGTCAACTGATCACCGATCGCTTTGTGCAGGAGTGCAGCGACGACTGATGAATCGACCCCTCCCGAAAGACCGCAGATGACTCGGTCACTGCCAACTCGTTCTCGGATCGCTTCGATCTCAGTTTCGGCGAACTCAGCCATGTGCCACGTGCCCGTACAGCCGCAGATTTCGTAAGCGAAGTTGCGGATGATGTCCGTGCCGTGGGGCGTGTGCGTGACCTCCGGATGAAACTGAACCCCGTAGAACCTGACGCCGTCCTCAAGACACCTGACGCCCGCGAAAGGGCACGTCGGTGTCGATGCGATCGTCTCGAGATGAGCAGCAGCCAGGTCTGTAACTTGGTCGCCGTGACTCATCCAGACAGTCGTGCGCTGCGGGACCGCCTCAAACAGATCACTCTCGTCAGCGATCTCCAGATTCGCGCGTCCGAATTCTCTGTGGTCGGCCTGTGTGATCGAAGCCCCAAGCTCTTGGCAGACAATCTGCATGCCGTAGCAGATTCCGAGGACGGGCACACCCAGCTTCAGAATCTCCGGGTCGATCCTTGGTGCTCCCTCGTCGAACACACTCGAAGGCCCTCCAGAGAGGACGATCCCCTTGGGGTTCATCTTCTTGATCTCTTCAGCCGGGGTGTCTGAGCTCAGAATCATCGAGAAGACACCAGCCTCTCGGAGTCTCCGGGCGATCAGCTGCATCGTCTGACCGCCACAATCCAGCACTGGGATGATCTCATCGTGCGGATCCCGGCTCTGATTGGTCGATGGCATGTCTGTCAGGGCTCCTGTCGGTTGTCCGGCCAGCCTGAGCCGGCTGGAAACGGAGAGTTTAGGATCATCACGATGCCAAAGCCTTCGCCCAAGACCATCTTCATACTCTCGCTGTTGATTGCTGCGGCCGGCTGCAAGGTCAGGGTCGATGCTGACTTCACTTCTGCATACCCACAGGACAGGCTCGCCGCGATCGCCGAGGCCCGAAAGACGAACGATCCCGATGCAGTCAAGCCACTTATCTCGCTCCTCAATAGCGACGACCCGCTTGTCCGACTCGTAGCCAGCGACACGCTCTTCCGAATCACCGGCGAAGACATGGGCTACGACTATGCTCAGCCCAGGGCGGATCGGCAGGAAGCGATCGATCGGTGGATCGACTGGTACGAGCGATCCGAGGAGGCAGGCAAGTGACGAGTGAGCGTCCCTCTGTGGAGATCAAACTGGTGAGTGACCCGATGTTCCTCGCCGGAGCCCGCGAGCTCATCCTGGGCCTCACGCACAGACTCGGGTTCAAGCAGGACGCGTCGGGTCAGATCGCGCTCGCCGTTGATGAAGCGCTCGCAAACGTCATCAACCATGGTTACGAGCGCCAGTGCGACCAACCCATCTGGATCAAGATCTGGACAACCGCTGACGAAGACGAACCCGGGCTGCGGATACATATCGAGGACGAAGCCAAGCAGATCGATCCCGATTCGATCTGCGGCCGCGATCTCGATGACGTCAAGCCCGGAGGGCTCGGGGTTCACATCATCCGCCAAGTCATGGATACAGTCGTGTACGAGAAGAAAGAAAGCTGCGGCATGAGGCTCAAGATGTCCAAACGGCTCGCCTCCGACACAAACGCCGACCAGCCGGAGCACTCACATGGCTGATCAAGCCGACCTTGAGATCACATGGGATTCACGAGAAGGGGCAACGATTCTTCGCCCGATGGGTGACGTGGATCTCAGCCGATCCCCGAGCCTGCGCAACGACATCCGCAAGGTCTTCGAGAATCCCCCAGAGAAGGTCATCGTCGAACTCTCGGCGGTGTCCTACATGGACAGTTCCGGCGTCGCGACCCTCGTCGAAGCGATGCAGCTCTCAAGAAAGTCCAATGCGAAGCTCGTGCTTTGCTGCATGACCGAACGTGTGCATTCGATCTTTGAGATCGCACGGCTCGACCAGGTCTTCACTATCAGCCCCGACGTAGACGCCGCCCTCGCGGAGTGACACCCGTGCCCAACACATCCGAGCAATCAAAGCGCTCCTCACCACTCGATTTGGTTGACTGGCTTGGCAAGCGCGCCCTGGGTGTCATCGAGCATACGGGGACTGTACTACTGCTTGTCATCGAGGCCGTCCACTGGTTCATCAAGAGCCTCGGCAAGGGCCGCGTAGGCACCGGCGCGATGACAGCACAGATCATTCGGATCGGTGCCCGTTCAATATTCATCGTCTCACTCGTCTCGTTTAGCGTCGGGCTCATCCTCGCGCTCAACATGGCGCCGCCGCTCGACCAGTTCGGCTCGCGAGATCTCGTTGCCAACATCATCGGGGTCTCTGTCTTACGAGAACTGGGCCCGCTCATGGCAGCCATTGTCCTCACAGGCTTTGCAGGGGCTGCGATCGCCGCGGAAATCGGCACCATGGTGGTGGGGGAGGAGATCGAGGCTCTGGAAGTACACGCTCTGGATCCGGTCCGATTCCTCGTGGTCCCGAGGCTCATCGCATCAATATTCAGCATGTGCTCCCTGGCAGTGATCTCCAACATCGTGGCCGTCGCCGGCGCGATGCTCGTCTCCAGGCTCGTGCTCAACATCCCCTACTCGACGTTCTGGGGCAACATGCTTGATCAGCTCAAAACAGTCGACTTCTGGACTGGCATGATCAAAGCCGCGATCTTCGGCGCACTCATCGGAGCAATCGCTTGCGCCAACGGACTAAAAACCCGAGGCGGCGCCGCAGGGGTCGGCAAAGCAACCACAGATACCGTTGTGCAGTGCCTCGTATCGATCATCATCGCGGATTCGGTATTCACCGCGATCTTCTTCATATTCGATCTGAACTGAGCTATCTGCGGAACTCGATCGGTTCCTCGACCAACGCATACGCCTCGCGAAGCGCCGTCATGCCCAGAATCCCAAGTACAAGCAGTCCGATCAGAGGCCAGGCCTCTTGCGTCTTGCCCGCACCGACCATCCACGCGCATGCGTACACAGCAGGCCAGAGGGTGCCGTAACGCCTGACTTTTTCCCCCGTGCGTTCGTTGTAACCTAGCCTTGCGATCCGCCTAAGGCACATGCCAGCGAAGAACGCGACCGAGATCAAAACCCACACGAGTGCCATCTTGGGCACCCAGGCTGGCCAGAGCGCTCGCCCGCTCGTCTCGGTGCCGCTGTTCCAAAAGAGAAGCGCCGAACATACGGCCCAGCCCGCGACCGCGAACATGACCGCCCTCGGGCTCAGTCTGGGCACACGATGCTCCATCGAGTGCGCCAATGCGCCCACCAGCATCGCGTGAGTCATCACGAGCCACACTGGCCAGACGAAGTGCAGCCTCACGTTCGGTGCGAGCATGTGCCCCGCGTACACAACAGCCAGGACAGGCAGGCCTACCGCGGGCACAAACTTCCCCGCGACGTTGTAGATCGTCACCCCTATGACTGCCACCGCGGTCAACGTGACCGCTTCGGGCCCGAGAAAGAGAGCGCCCAGAATCGCCGCCACGAGTGTCCCAACCACGACGCTCATGGCGATCTCTTCCGAGATCTGCTCCGCAGCAAGGGGCCTGTTGGGCCTGAGCGTCCTGTCTCTCTTCGCGTCAAGAATGTCGTTGAGTGCTGCTCCGAAGGCGTACAGCCCGAGGGCAGCCACCGCGCCGCCGGCCAGCAGGATCCACATCGATCGCTCGTTGATCGCCCGTGTGCCAGGCTCCTCCGTGAACGCCCTCGTCCACACGATCACGAACCAGACGTTCGCCACCGCCGAAAACGCCCCCGTCACCCGCGTTAGCTGCAGGACAGGCACCATTCGTTGGATCACAGGTCGCATGGCGGGATCGTACCGCAGACCGAGGCGTACCATCGAACCCTTGGAAGACTCCCCCCGAAACATCGCCGTCGTCGTGAGCCGATACAACTCGGCCGTCACCAACCGCCTTCTCGAAGGCGCGATCACCGAGATCCAGTCCCGGGGCATCCCCGAGGACCGAATCGCGGTCATCGATGCGCCGGGGGCATTCGAGCTGACAGTTCTGTCGGCAGAAGCCGCCAGATCCGGCGCGTACGCGGGAATCATTTCGATAGGTTGCCTGATCCACGGTGAGACGCTCCACGACCGCTACATCGCCGATGCGGTCGCGCAGGGGGTTACACAAGCCTCGCTTCAAACCGGTGTCCCGATCGCGTTCGGGCTCGTCACAGCCGAGACACCCGAGCACGCCGAGGCTCGAAGCGGCGGAGCCAAAGGCAACAAGGGCCAGGAATCCGCTGCCGCTCTGCTGGATACCCTCGATTCAATCGCTGCGGTTCGAAGCGCTGTCGCTCAGGGCAGACCATGCCAGGTCGAGCGCCTCCGATCACAACTCCCACAGGACAAGTCATAACCGCATGGCCACCCCCCGCACAATCCGACGCCTCGCCTTCCAGGCTCTCTACCAGTTCGACGCGGTACCTGACTCTGAACTTGAACGTGTCCGCGCCTCGATCGATATCGGGGGTGACATCAAGC
>WUAK01000244.1 GCA_009827205.1 Phycisphaeraceae bacterium
GCTTTCGCTCTCAGCGTGCGGTCGGTACGCGTCGATGGCAGTCCTCGCCGAACGCAGGGGGCTCCACGTGCTGCCCCGTGACGCTGCGGCGTGCTGGCTGACGGTTGGGGCATCCGCGGTCGGCATGTACGCGGGTGATCTGTCAGCGGCACAGCTGAGCCAGGGGCTTGCGCAGGCCGCGGTCGGGTTGGTGGTCGCCAGTGGGGTCTCGGGGGTGTTCTGGTTGCCGGCGCTGCTCCGCAGCTATCGGGATCTGAAGTCCCGCTCGTAGGGGCTCTTCGGGTGGACTTTTCTTATGCCAAGGCCCGAGAACGCCGACTGAATCGTTGGGAGGCTGTCTTGGGTGTGGGTCCGAGAAATGGGCCGACTACGATTCGTGAGGCCGCCCCGGAGCCCTTGGAACCGCATGACACCGCTTGTCCAAATCGCGATGCTCGGCTGGTTCTTCGTCGCGGTCCCTGCGATGTTCATTTTCCTGCCGAGCAGGACCGCGGCTTTCTGCGGGCTGGTGTTTGGGTGGCTGATCCTGCCCTGGTCCGCCAAGTACAGCTTTGGACCCCTCGACGTCACGCGAGAATCCGCTGTCACCTACAGCGTCATGGCCTGCATCGCACTGTTCGATACCTCGGCGCTGCTTCGGCTGCGTCCATCGTGGATCGATCTACCCGCGGCGATCTGGTGTGTATCACCTTTCTTCACGTCGCTCTCGAACGACCTCGGTGTGTACGACGGTCTTTCTTCGATCAGGAGTCAGGTCGAGGTCTGGGGGCTGCCCTATCTGATAGGTCGGACGTACGTGACGAGTGTCGAGGCGATGAAGCATCTGGCGATGGTGCTCATCGCGGGCGCGGTGCTCTATGTCCCGCTGATCATGTGGGAGATCCGGTTCAGCCCGCAGCTCCACAAACGCGTGTACGGGTATGTCACCTACGACCACGGCGGAACAGCACTCCGTCGATTGGGCGGTTACCGTCCGCTCGTATTCCTTAGGCACGGGTTGATGCTCGGAGTGTTCATGGCTGTCGCGTCGCTGATGGCTGCCTGGCTCTGGTACAACAAATCGGTTGAGAAGTTCCCGCTTCTGCCTCCCGGGATGCGGGGCAAGCAGGCTGTTCCTCGCGAGGGCGGTGTCGGGCACAGGCTCGTCTCTGCGATGGGGCCGGCGGTTCCGTTCTGGATGGTTGCCGGTGGGCTCGTTGGTGTGTTTGTGCTTTGCCGGGCGCTCAACGGGCTGATCCTGTTCGCGATGGCTGCCGGGGCGCTCTTCGTGCTGCGGTTCTTCAAGAGCCGAACACCGCTGGTGCTTTTCGCGGCGATCCCCTTCGCGTTCGCGGGTATGCGGATGAGTGAGCAGGTCACGGGATTCAACTTTGATGAGCCGATCGTCAACACGGTCGCGCAGATCTCTGAGGATCGTGCGGGCTCTGTCGAGTTCAGGTTCCGCAACGAGCACCTGCTGGCCGAGCGTGCACTTGAGAGGCCCCTGCTTGGCTGGGGTGGCTGGGGCCGAAACCGCGTATACGACGAGGACGGCAACGACCTGACGGTAACTGATGGCTATTGGATCATCACGCTCGGACAGAACGGATCTATCGGGCTATTCATGATGTTCTCGACTCTGCTCTTGCCTGTGTTTGTGTTCGTGCTCAGGTTTGATGCGAGGCAGCTGTGCACGCCGGAACTTGCGGCAGGTACCGGGCTGGCGGCGGCGATCTGCATGTACGCGATGGACTGCCTGCCGAACGCGATGCTGAACCCGATGTACGTGATGGCCGCGGGGGGGCTCGCGGGGTTCGTTGTGGTTTCGAAGCGGAAATCAAAGCCGAAGTTTGGAAACAGATACGGCTTGCAGAACCGGAACCAGATGCTGGCGAAGAGCGCCTAAGGACGGGGTCACACTCAGTTGTCTGATGAGCAGAGCTCCAACCCGAAACGCCTTGCTGTGGTGATCTTGAACTACAAGACCCCCGATCTTGTCACGGACTGTCTTGCCACACTCGAGCAAGAACTGGATCACGAGCTGGATATCGCAGTCGTGGTGGACAACTGCTCGGGCGATGATTCTGCGGACACAATCGAGAAGACGATCAAAGAGAAAAAGTGGTCCGGCTGGGCGAGGCTCGTTCGGAGCGACGTCAACGGCGGGTTCAGCGCTGGCAACAACGTGGGCATGAAGAGCATAGATGCCGAGTTCTATCTGCTGCTCAACAGCGACACGCTCGTGCGAGAGGGGGCTATGAACGAGCTGCTCCGCGCGGCGCACGAGGAACCCGGTGCGGGACTCATCGGGCCTAGGTTGGAGTGGCCAGACGGCAAACCTCAGAACTCGTGTTTCAGAGACAAGTCGATCTGGAGCGAACTAATTGCGGGTGCCCAGAGCGGACCTGTCACGAAGCTCTTTGCAAGCCGAGATGTGTCGATGGGCGTGTTCGAAGAGCCGACGCGTGCGGACTGGATCAGCTTCGCGTGTGTGATGGTGCGGAAAGAAGTCGTCGAGAAGATCGGCCCGATGGACGAGGGCTTCTTCATGTACTTTGAGGATGCCGAGTATTGCAGGCGCGCCAGACGAGCGGGTTACAAGGTTCTCCACTGGCCCAGGGCCCACGTCGTCCACCTGCGGGGCGGGACCGCGCCCGTGAAGAGCGCCGCGGCGGAACGCAAGAGACTGCCCGTGTATTACTACGCCTCACGGTCTCGCTACTACGCGAGTGTCGGCGGGAGGTTGTATCTTGCCGCGGCGAACCTGGCCTGGTCTGTCGGTTGGCTCATCGCGGTTGGCCGCAGGGTGTTCCAGGGCCGACGCATCGGGACACCCAAGCGGGCGTTCCGTGACAACTGGACCTCGTTCAAGGCACCTATGCGCCGCTGGCGCCCCGGGGGTGCTGCTTGAGGCTTCCAGACTTCGTCATCATCGGTGCGATGAAGTGCGCAACAACCACCCTCTCGGTGCAGCTTGCCGCGCAGGACGGCGTCTTCATCTCTGATCCCAAAGAACCAAACTTCTTTAGCAACGACGAGATCTATGCCAAAGGGATGGACTGGTACGAGTCGCTCTTTCACGACGCGGGCGGTGCGAGGCTCGTGGGTGAGGCGAGCACGCACTACACGAAGCTGCCCACGTACCCGAAGACCATCGAGCGCTTCAAGAAAGCTCTGCCCGACGTCAAACTGATCTACGTCATGCGGCACCCGATCGATCGGCTGCTCTCGCAGTACGTGCACGAGTGGAGCCAGAGGCTGGTCACGGGGCCGATCGAAGAAGAGCTCCTGATGAATTCCTGGATGATCGACTACGGCAGGTACGCGATGCAGATTGCGCCCTGGCTCGAGGCGTACGGTCCGGATCGGATTTTGCCAGTGTTCAACGAGCGGATCCGCAGCGCGCCCCAAGAAGAGCTGGCTCGCGTGTGCGAGTTCCTCGGGTTTGAAGGAGCACCCAAGTGGGAAGAGTCTGGTGACCAGAATGTTTCGAGTCAGCGGATGCGCAAGAGCCCGCTGCGGGACGCGATACTGGATGCACCGGGTCTGAAGCAGATCCGGACGGGGCTTGTGCCGAAGAGTGTGCGTGACTGGGCAAAGGGCTACTGGAAGATGTCGAGCAAGCCCGAGCTTTCTGAGGCAAAGCGTGCCGAGCTCGAACGCTTGTACGACGAAGACCTGGCTTTGCTGAGTGGCTGGCTCGGGACAACGCTCACCTGTGCGAACTTCAAGGATGTTGCTTCGAGCAAACCCGTGACTTTCCAGCGTGCTCGGAGCGGCGTGTGATGGGGAGTATCGGAGCTGTCGCGATCGGCCGTAATGAAGGCGAGCGCCTAGAGGCTTGCCTGAAGGCGCTCGTGGACGATGTCGATCACATGGTGTACGTCGACTCGGGCTCGACCGACGGCAGCCGGGATCTGGCGAGGTCGCTCGGTGTCGAGGTGGTCGAGCTGGATCTCAGCCAGCCGTTCACCGCGGCGCGTGCTCGTAACGAAGGCTTTGCGAGACTCAAGGAACTGCTCCCCGAGCTTGAATATGTCCAGTTTGTAGATGGTGATTGCGAGGTGCGCCCGGGCTGGGTCGAGAAGGCCAAGGTATCGCTCGACAACGACGAAACGATTGCTGTCGTCTGCGGGAGGCGGCGTGAGCGGTTCCCGAACGCATCGATCTACAACAGGCTCACGGACATCGAGTGGGACACACCCATCGGCAACGCCAAGAGTTGCGGGGGCGATGCGCTCTTCCGCGCACAGGCGCTCGAGTCGGTGGGGGGATACGACCCCTCGGTCATTGCCGGCGAGGAGCCCGAGCTCTGCTTCAGGCTCCGCAAGGATGGCTGGCGCGTTCGGCGTTTGGATCTTGAGATGACGTACCACGACGCGGCGATGGACTCGTTCGGGCAGTGGTGGAAAAGGATCGTGCGCGCCGGGCACGCCGCGGCAGAGGGCGCGTGGATGCACGGCCGATCGCCCGAGCGGTATTACGTCATTCCGACGCTGCGACCGATTTTCTGGGCGGGTGCGCTCCCGCTCATGGCACTGCTCGCCGCGTACTGGACGTACGGGCTTAG
>WUAK01000245.1 GCA_009827205.1 Phycisphaeraceae bacterium
GGATAGTCGACTATTTCAGGACAAACTTCTGGCTATGAGTGCACAGAGTAATCCAGACGCGCTCGCGCCTCGCCTACGGCAGGTGCAGGTTGGTATCCGGAAAGACCTGGAGGTTCACCGCCACGTCTTTCGCGGAGAGGTATCGTACGTCTTTCGTGACCCGATGACGCTTGCGGTGCACAAGGTCAGTGAACGCGATTACCAACTCTGTGCAGCTATCGATGAAGATAAGCAGCTTGGGGATGTGTTCGAGGAACTAGTCGGGCGTGAGTTGGTTACTGAGGAAGACGAGGAAAGTTTCTACCAGTTCATTCTCAGCATGCACGGCCTAGGGTTCCTGAACCTGCCGGTCCCTGATAATGAATCGCTCTATCGCAGGCGCCAGCAGAAGATCAAAGCCAAACGGGCAGCAAAGCTGATGGGATTTCTGTTCCTGCAGGTCCCACTCGTAAACCCAGATACATTCCTGGCACGCACGAAGCATCTGGTGTCCTGGATGTTCACGAAGTGGGCGTTCGCGGTATGGCTGGTTGTGGTTGGGTTCGCACTGCTGCTTCTAGGTAAGAACTGGGGCGAGTTCTTCACACCAATCGGTGATGTGTTTACGCCTGAACGCCTCTTGGGCATGTGGTTCTCACTGGTTGTGCTGAAGATCATCCACGAATTCGGGCATGCCTACGCCTGCAAGATATTTGGCGGCGAAGTGCCTGAGATAGGGGCTTTCTTTATCGCGGGCACGCCCTGTGCGTACTGTGACTGCACGTCCTCATGGGGTTTCACGAAGCGCTTGCATCGGCTCACAGTGGTTTTGGCGGGTGTATACATCGAACTCTTCATCGCGTCGCTCGCGATATTTGTCTGGGCAATCGCTCCTTCTGCAACGATGAAGCTGGTCGCATTCGATATCGTTGTCGTTGCCGGTGTCGCGACGGTTTTGGCCAACCTCAATCCGCTTATGCGATTCGACGGGTACTACATCCTCAGCGATGTGCTTGAGGTTCCAAATCTCCGTTCTACCGCGCAGCGGCGGGCGATTGATCTTCTTAAGTACCTGACGATCGGCGTCCCGATGACACCGAACCGTTATAACTACGGGCTCAATGCGTTCCTCGTCGTGTTCGGCGTGTTCTCCGCTCTCTATAAGATCGTCATTGTCCTGGGTATCTCGGCACTCCTAGCAACCAAGTTTCTATATTTGGGCATCGGGCTCGCGGTCTTCTACGGCGGGATGGAGTTCTATAAGGCCGCAAAGAACGTCGGCAATTATCTGATCCACTCCGAGGAGGCCCACTCGCATCGGATACGTGCTGGTGCGCTCGCCACGATCGTCTTCGCCGCAGCTCCGGCAGCGATTGTGTTCGTCCCGGTTCCAAGGCCAGTCATCGCGACAGGTATGGTCGGACTCGAGAAAGAACAGTCTTACTACGCAGGTGCCGATGGCTTCGTTGATGCGGTACACATCTTCCCGGGTGACATGCTCAAACCGGGCGATCCGATCGCCTCGCTCAATAACCCGTACTCGCAGGATGCGGTCACTGCCGCTCGTCACGAGTATGAAACCTCGAACACATTGGCCGAGGCGAACCTAGCGGATGACCCTGCTCAAGCCGCTATCCATCGCAGGTCGGCAGCATCCGCACAGGCTAGACTCGAGCGAGAGACTGACAAACTTGAGAAGCTCAACATCACATCCGACAACGGCGCTGTTGTTCTTCAGGTATTGCCCCAGAGCCGAGAGGGAAGCTACCTCGCGAAAGGCGATCCGATCGCACAGGTTGGCTCAGGGCGATGGATCATCCGTGGGCTTGTGCGTGAGGCATCGCTGGCGAACATCCGCCTCGGCATCAACGACGAGATCCAGTTTCGTTCTGCGAACGATCCAGGAGAGACCATCCGTGCAAAGGTCACACATGTAGGTCGGCTCGGCAGTCGGGAGATCACTCAGGAAACGCTCACGGCATTGGGCGGTGGGCAGATCCCGATATCGCCGGTAACAGGCGAGGCCAACGAGCCCTACTTCGAGATAGAAGCGACCATCATCGGACAGCCACCTGTCAGCTACGGCGTCACGGGACACCTCTACCTCGGGACCCATAGCGAGCCCATCGCGACCTCACTCTGGCGGTCTGGTCTCAGGCTTCTCCAGAAGCTTGAGCAGAACTGATCGTCCGCGATCATAAAGTCGGTTTGTGTTCTGTGCTGAGCAGTGCCGAAACTGTCTCATGCGGGTATGCTCCGCGCGATGGCAGAGGAATCCGTACCAGCGTTGGCAGCCCCGCCCCGCTCACGAGACAACCCGTTCACTCGCAGCAAAGCCGGCCTCGCCGGGCTTGCGTTTATCGTCGTTGTCGGACTGATTTGCCTCGGATCACTCTTCTGGACGCTCTCGCCTGCACCCGGAGCAGCCGAGGGTGACGCGACTGCCTGGTACAACGCGGGAGACCCGGCTGAGGGCAGGCTGCCTCCGGTTTGGGCGCCGGCTGACGCAGAGCGTGCGAAGCGGTTCAGCGAAGCCGTTGATCCGCAGATCATCGCTCGGATTGCCGACCAGTTCGGCGTGTCACCAGACGAGGCTGTCCGAACAACCGAAGGACCAGTGTTTCAAGAGTTGAAGAAGCACTGGAATACCACACTGCTCGGCACAGACAAATTGGGCAGAAGCATGCTCGTGCGAGTGCTGACCGGTGGGGGCATCAGTCTCGGAATCGGATTGGCTGCAGCGCTCATCAGCGTCTTCATCGGAACGACCTACGGCATTATCGCCGGTTACGCGGGTGGGAGGGTCGATGCGTTCATGATGCGCATCGTCGACATTATCTACGGCCTTCCCTACATCCTGCTGGTGGTTCTGCTTGCTGTAGCCGGTGACGCGGTGGTCGACAACTACATCAGCCAGCAGGGCGCTCGAAACACGTACGTCACTCAGCGGGCAAAAGAAGTTGCATCAGAGAGAGGCCTGGCTGCTACCCGCGAGAGTGCCCGAAACCTATTAACCGACGACCCCGCGTTGAAATCTGAGCTCGAGGCAGAAGCGCGCGAGCAAGTCCCTTCAAAGGAACTCAGCGAGACGCAGCGCCGCGTGATCGACCTCTCCGTGCTCCTCGTGGCGATCGGCGGGGTCAGCTGGTTGACTATGGCCCGAGTGATCAGAGGTCAGGTATTGAGTCTGAAGGCACAGCCCTTCATGGAAGCCGCGCGTGCGATCGGGGTGCCTCTGCACAGGCAGTTCATCAAGCACCTGCTGCCCAATCTGCTCGGGCCAATCATCGTCTACACGACTCTGACCGTTCCACAGGCGATCCTCCAAGAGAGCTTCCTGAGCTTCCTTGGCATCGGCGTGAAGCTGCCTCTGCCGAGTTGGGGCAACCTCGCAGCAGACGGGCTGGAAGCGATCAACAGGCACCGGTCCGAATGGTGGCTGCTCTTGTCGCCTTGCGTCCTTCTGGGTCTCACACTGCTCGCACTGAACTTTGTCGGCGAGGGACTCCGCGAAGCGTTCGATCCGAAGAGGGCCCGCAAGTGAGTGAGCAAGCCAACAACATCACACCCTTGCTACGCGTCGAGGACCTTGCTGTATCGTTCGACAACGGTGATGGCCCGCGCATACAGGCTGTCGATGGTGCTCATCTCGCGGTGTACCCGAGACAAACGGTGGCTGTCGTTGGCGAGTCCGGCTGCGGCAAGAGCGTGACAGCGTTGAGCCTGCTCGGGCTCGTCCCGAGCCCACCCTCGCGTGTTGACCGGGGTAAGTTTGTGTTTCAATCGAGCAAGGGCGAGGTTGATCTGCTCAAGCTCGACGCTGCCGCACTACGGGACATCCGAGGCGGTGACATCGCCATGATATTCCAGGAGCCCATGACGAGCCTCAATCCGGTGTACTCCATCGGCGAGCAGATCCTGGAAGCAATAAGGCTCCACCGGGGTGTGTCGGGGACAGAGGCGCACAAGATCGCAGTCGATGCGCTGAAGGAAGTTGGGATCGATGATGCGGATCACCGGCTCAAGGCATACCCGCACCAATTCTCGGGTGGTATGCGTCAGCGAGCAATGATCGCGATGGCGCTCGCGTGCCGACCAAGGCTGCTGCTTGCGGATGAACCGACCACAGCTCTTGATGTCACTGTCCAGAAACAGATTCTCGATCTGATCGGCTCCCTTAAGCAGGAGCACGATATGGCTGTAGTTCTGATCACACATGACCTCGGTGTGGTCGCCGAGTATGCGGACGTCGTGTGTGTGATGTACGCTGGCCGGGTTGTCGAGTACGCAGAGACATCGGTGCTCTACCAGAAACCGCTGCATCCGTACACACGAGGCCTGCTCGCGTGCATTCCAACTCTCGACAAGAACCAGTCTACAGAAGAAGAACTCGTGACCGTTTCAGAGGTGGTCAATTCTGAGAGCCAGTGGACCGACTTCGCCTCGAGGCTGGGCCAGCAGAGCCTTGGTGATCTCAGACCATGGTGGCCTTGGCACGATGCTCCGAGTTCGGTAGTGAGATCCGAATCGGGTACACCAGAGTACGATCTCACGGAA
>WUAK01000246.1 GCA_009827205.1 Phycisphaeraceae bacterium
CGTTGCCGGATCGTTCCTCGTTAGCGAGTTCTTCAATCGCCCTCACAACAGCACGAGGAATACTGGCTTCCGCACAGTCTTCGACTTCCTCCACGGGTCGGTATCGCAGCTCGACAGGATACGTACGCCCTGATATTTCGAGGATGGGCACCGGAGCTCGGTTTACATCTTCGAAGTGGGCCGCAAACCGGTCGGCATCGATTGTGGCAGAGGTAATGATGATTTTAAGATCTGGCCTCCTGGGCAGAATCTGGTGGAGGTATCCGAGCAAGAAATCGATATTGAGGCTTCGCTCGTGTGCCTCATCGATGATGATTGTGTCGTACAGCTCAAGTAGCCTGTCCGAGCGAGTCTCAGCCAACAGGATCCCGTCGGTCATCAACTTAATGAGCGTGGCATCATTGGTGTGATCGCCGAATCTGACTTTATATCCTACGAATTCACCTAGCTTGCAGCCGAGCTCTTCGGACACTCGATCAGCAACTGCTCTAGCGGCAAGGCGTCTTGGCTGAGTGTGACCGATGAGTCCTTTATCGCCTCGTCCCATTTCGAGCAGGAGCTTTGGAAGCTGCGTGGACTTCCCAGATCCGGTCTCGCCGCATACCACGGTGACGCGGCTGGAGGTTATCGCTTGCTTGATCTGGTCGACATTCTCGGAGAATGGGAGTTCGACAGGATACTGGACCTGGGGTGTCGTTGCCTTTCTTGCTTCTGCCTTTGCTGCAGACCGAGCACTGAGCTCTCGTGCCTGTACAATCTTGTTCTGGCGATAGAGCGCCCTGATACGTTTGCGGTCACCCCCAAAGCAGGCTGAGAGATCTTGCGATTCTGGTGCCACACGATCGCGTGCGCCACCCCCTAGGCTTTTGCCTCGGCGCCTCGTTCGCTTCCTGGGTGCTGGCTGATCTTCCACAGAGGATAATAGATGCCTCGACGATCACAGATTAGTCAGTCGAGTTGTTCAAGACGATGTAATCGAGATCCTCTTCATAGAGGTGCGCGTGTTTCTTATATGTAGGATCTGCCACATGTATGAAGTGCTCGCGGGCACGCTCTACCCCCCACCCTCGCTCGCCGGCTTGCTCTATCTCCTCCCACCTGCGCCAGCGTACATGACGATCTGCACGGACGAGGACACGGATATCGATGACTGACGCAATACGCGGGTGTAGCGCGAACAGGCCTTCGCAGATGATCAGGTCTCCAGCTTCGATCAGCCTGTAATCTACCCTGCGGTGTTCTTGGAAACACCATCTCGGTATCTTGCCCTTTCCTGTTACTTGTAGCGCCTCCAGGTCATCGGCAAGCCGGGACAGATCTGACGAAGTTGGCTCGTCTCGGAGTTCATAATCGACCTTATCGTAATCGGGAAGATAGTCGTCGGTTGCGATGACTGTGCCGCCGAGCCTACGAGCGAGCGTTGACTTGCCCGATCCAACTGGGCCTCCCACAGCGAGAACAAGCCGCCGAGTAGAACGCCTCTCATTTACTGCGTTGATGAGCAGATTGGCCGCCTCGTCAAGAGAATTGATGGTCTTTGGTTTGGTCGCCATACGCGTCGGCCTTCAATTCGTTACTCTCTTGCCCTCGGCATCGGAGGGTAACTATATGGATCTGGCCAGGGGCCTGCTTGGGATTCTTGTCTTTCTCGCGATCGCCTTCGCGTTTTCTACGAGTAGGAGATCCGTGAAACCCCGGATCATTATTGCTGGAATCGGATTGCAGCTTGTTATCGCGTTCCTGCTGATTCGATTCAAACCCGTTGTCGAGGTTTATAACTATCTTGCAGGCCTTGTCACGAAGTTGCTGAGTTTCTCGCAGGAGGGAGCCAGCTTTCTCTTCGGTGATCTCGTCGACTCCTCTCAGGGCTGGGGCTTTATCTTCGTCGTTCAGGTTCTTCCTACGATCGTGTTCTTTGCCTCAGTGATGTCGATCTTGTATCACTTGGGGATCATGCAGCGTGTAGTTGCGGGTCTCGCTGCGGTCCTGAAAATGGTGATAGGGGTATCTGGATCTGAGGCTGTCGCAGCCGCGGCGAACGTATTCGTGGGTCAAACAGAAGCACCACTGTGTATCAAGCCATATCTACCAACCATGACTCGGTCTCAGATCATGCTCGTAATGACCTGCGGTTTCTCCACAATTGCCGGCTCGGTTCTTGCTGCCTACGTAGGGATGCTAGGGGGAGATGACGAAGCGTCGCGGATCGAGTTTGCCAAACACCTTCTTACAGCGAGCGCCATGTCGGCACCCGGTGCTTTCGTCATGGCGAAGATTCTGCTTCCTGAAACTGAAGAACAAAGAGATGAGTCTGAAAGTACTAGCATTGCCAATCAGGATCGCACAACTGTCAATGTTCTCGATGCAGCCGCGGCCGGCGCAACCGATGGGCTCAAGCTTGCACTCAATGTAGCAGCAATGCTCGTCGCGTTCGTCGCGTTGATTGCGCTCGTCGATTGGCCGCTCTCTGCTGTCAGCGAGACACAGCTTGGAAACACGATCGAATCGTGGCTGGGTCTCGAAGAACTTTCGCTTATAGGCATACTCGGATTCCTATTCTCACCGGTCGCGGCACTGATAGGAATCGAGCATGGCGATGTCCGCAAAGTCGGCGAGGTGCTGGGCACCTCCATGGTCGTCACGGAATTTCTTGCCTACGACTCACTTCGTTCACTCATACAGGGAAGCGAGATATCAGCAAGATCCGCAGCTATAACAACGTACGCACTCTGTGGATTTGCGAATTTCCCTTCTATCGCGATCCAGATCGGTGGACTGACCGCTATCGCACCAGAGCGGCGCTCGGAATTCTCAAGAATCGGGCTGAGAGCCATGTTCGGCGGGGCGTTGACTTGCTGGATGACCGGTTGCATCGCCAGTCTCTTCATCTGACTGTTGTGTAAAGCCCAGTCTGCGGTCAATCGTGTCGGCTGCAGAGATGATCCCAGCGCCAGTGACCGCAACGACGGCTCCGAGTACAGCTGCTTTCGTGAGTTGCTCGTTGTAGAGCTTCTTAACGAAAGGCAGGATCATGACTGGTGATAGAGAAAGCAGAGTCTGTGCGATCCCGAGTGGTGAAAACGCCATTGCGACCAATGAGAGCCAGACTCCTAGATACGGGCCGAACACTGCACCTCCGAAGGTGAAAGCGACTCCAGATCCCCACTTTGGCTTGATAGCCTCTTGCTCGCGTTTCTTTACCATACGCCAAGAAATCAGGACGATGGGCGCCATACCACACAGCCCAAAGACCATTCGCACAAGAGTGGCTGCCATTGGAGAGACCTGATCTGTTTCTGGCACACTCCCGATGCCCATTCCTATTTTCGAGAACATACCCCCGAGCGGTTGGCAGATAGCGCCGATCATCACAAAGATGAATCCTCGGACTGCGTGTTTCGATCGTTCTGGTTTGGTTTCTTGTCTTTCAAGGACCACCCACGCGATACCGGCCAAAGTGACGGTCATGCCGACAAGCGAAGCAGGTCCGAGTCTTTCTTCCAGAATGAAATAGCCGAAGATTGCAGCGAAGATCGGAGAAGTTGTCATGAACAGCAGAGCTTTCCGGGGTCCGATGTCAAGGAAAGCAGAAAACAAAGCCTGATCACAGATTGTGAGTCCGATCACACCCGATAGCGCAAGTGCTATCCACATCTCAGTTGTCGCGACATCTGGGACGAGCTTTCCAAAGAGAATCAGATGGGTCGTCCCGAGGAGGCCGATCGCCATGATCATTCTGAGGGTGTTGACAGAAGTGACGCCTATCCGTTTACCACCCGCGGTGAAGAAGATTGTGGTCAGCACCCAGAAACTGGATGCACCTACGCCTGCGGTGATGCCGATTGTAGTATCAGAAATCGTCACGCGTTAGCCAGCACCATCTCGTGCACGAACAATGTGGTCGGCTCGTTGCGGGTCGATCGGGTGATACCACTTGCCGTCGGTCTTGAGATACGAACCAACGATCAGTGCGTTGGCATGATCAAGAAGTTCTCTTACAGATTCTGGCTTTACACCTGAGCCCACAAGCACCGGAACGCTAGCTGAGTGCCTGGCTTCTTGTAGATCGTGTATCGATACTGCCTGGCCGGTTGCGGTGCCAGTCATAATGACACCATCTGTACCAAAGAACTCAGCTGCCTCGATTGCATCCCGGATTGAGATGTCCGATGTCAGCGCGTGCGAGGCGTGCTTCTTCTTGATGTCCGTTAGGATCGCAACGTTGTCAGCGCCGATCGATCGTCTGTACCTCAGCAGCTCTCCGGCTTCTGCCTCGGCAAGTAGCCCCTCATCAGCGACATGAGAGAACACGAAATTCTCACAACGGATGTATGAACCGCCTGTTGCGTGCGCACACGCCAGAGCATGGCGGTTGCCGCCTGATAGGATCTGTAGGCCTACAGGACCCTCAAACACATCTCGGACAGCCGCAGCGGCCAGAGTCATCACGGCGGTTTGTTCTGGTCCCAGATGC
>WUAK01000247.1 GCA_009827205.1 Phycisphaeraceae bacterium
TGACGGCTATAGCCCTTCTTGAGGACAAAGCACTCAGGCGAACCGGGTCGGCGACCAGGCCTGGCAGATCGTCGCGTGTTTGTTGGGTTACACCCAGATCAGTCAGGAGTTGGATGATACGACCAGGATCGTTATTCGTGACATCAACAATCTGGATACTACCAAATACACCTGGCACGGTTGACTCTGGCTGTATTCCTGATACCCCATCGAGTTCCTCGACTGTCTCCCGAATCTCTTCGTATAGCTCTTCTGTACTCGCGATGACAAGAGCGTTGAGTGTGCGATCAACCTGGATCGATAGTGATTCGCCCCTACTCTGAGCGGTCTGTTGATAGGCAGTCAGGATCGCAGGACGCACACGAGCAGCCGGGGCGTTCTTCAGAGCAAGTACTCGGACACGAACTCCTTGCTGATCGCTCTGTTCCTGAACGGCATCCGCGAGCGCCTGGATCTGGAGGAAAGTTCGTTCGTCTGCCCTAACTATAAGCGTCCTGCTTGCGTTGTCACCGAATACAAGAACAGATCGCTTACCTTGGTTTCCTGATTGCCTTCCATACAACTCTCGGATAGCTGTTGCAATCTCACTAGGGCGGCCAGATTGGACTGGTATGATTCTCGCCTCGGGATATTCCGCAAACTCGGCACGGTCGATCTGCTCAACAATCCCACGGATCCGCTCGAGATCACGCCTTGTTGCGAATACGACCAGCGAGTTCGTTTCGCGCTCGGCTGATACTGTTGGAAGATCTTCATCACGAATAAGAAGAGTTGGAGCCGTTGCCTGATTGTCTCTTCCGTTTTGCTGACGGTTCTGCTGTCGCGCCTGATCCCGACGTAATCCACTCTCAAGCGTCGCCTTAAAGCCCTCATCGAGCGCTCCGGCTACGCTAGCAGCATCGGCATACTCCAACTTAATGACCGCGAGTTGGCGAGAAGTGTCGTACTTCTCGCTGTCGAGCGTGCCGAGTAGGTTTAGAATGCTATCCCATTCCGATTCATCAGCGCTGATCACAAGCGAATTGGAGGCTTCATCGGGCACAATCGTGACACGCCGAGCACCGGGCGTGGCAGCAGCAACAGCAAATGGACCAAAGAACACATCCAAGGCCTCAGCAACCTGCGGAGCATTTGCATACTCCAGTGCTACAAACTCCGTTCGCCGCTCAATATCACTCGGCATATCGAGTTGCTCGATGATCGACATCAGGTACTCGATCTCATCTGAGGTTGCACTCAATGCCACAGAGTTCTCATCGCTGTCATAATCAACTCCGGCGACTGCACCAGATGGACCCGCTGGCCTACTTCTGACAACTGTCCGAAGCGTGCTGTAGACATCGAATGCATCAGCATGCTTAAGTCTGATGCGTTTGAACTCCATGAACTCACGGACTGGCTCTGCATCAAGTTCTTCGATTCTCCGTAATACAAGCTGAACGGCATCGTCTGAACCCGTCAGCAGAAGAGAGTTGCTGCGTACAACAGGTGTTATCTTCACATTGATGTTTTCTGGCAGAGCCTGCTGGAGAGAGGAAGCGACTTCCGTAGCAACAGCAGAGTCAAGAGAAACAGTCAGAATCCGCATGTTCTCGTCTGTTGGAGGACTATCGAGCTCAGATATCAGCTGGCTAATCGGCGAGTGCAGTTTCGAAGGGGCCGAGACAATGATCGAGTTTGTCTGGCTTTGGGGAGTCACAATCACTCTGTCTTCTGTGCGACCTCCACGGTTTGGGAACATCGAACTCACCGTGCGAGAAGTCTCATTCACGTTTGCGTTGCTGAGAATGTAAACCTCAATCGAACGATCTTCGCCCATCTCTGGCTGGTCGATATCTGCAATCATGCTCTCAATGAGCGCGGTGTCGGTATCGTTGGCCGCTACAATTATTACATTGCCGTCATCGCTTCCGATGACAGTTACACCGGTGACCGCAACACCTTGAGCCCTTGCCCTTAGCACAAAGAATCTGTTGAGAGCCCCTGCAGCTCTGCCAGCTCGGGCATGTTCAAGGCGTATTGTTTTGACGGTGCCCCCGCCTTCACGACCAGCTCTTTCGATTTCCTCTACAAATCCTGCAGCGAGTTCTACGCGTTCACGCTTACCGACGAGAAGCACAGCGTTTCTTGCCCTATCCACTTGCGCAACCACAGCATCGGGGTCTCTACCCTGCCAGATCCTCCAACCAGGGGTGGCCGTTGATGCTGTAATAACACGGGCGACAGCATCTGCATCTGATTTCTCGAGAACTATCGCCTTGAGAGCGAGTTCTCCCATCGAATCTTCTGGAACATCAAGTTCAGTAATGATTCTCTCAATCGTGTCCACACGATCTGGAGATGCGAGAACAACGATTGCATTGAGACGGTCGTTAGCCTCGACGTAAACACGGTCCTGATTCTGGCTTGGTTGATTACGATTGAACCTACGCTCGAACTGCATCTCCCATGAAATGCTCTGAACCATGCCACCGAGATCCGATGCGCGTGCGTGCTGAAGACGATAGATCCTGTATATCAGGTCTTTCGCCTCAGGGGAACCGTCAAAAGTTCTTACCAGTGATTCAATCTGTTCGTAATCTGTATCATTGGCAGCTACAACAATCGTACCGCTTCTGCTATCAGCTGTGATTGCTATTCGCGGTTTGCGATTTCGTTGATTGGTACCAGTTGTTGCATCAATATCGGCGAAGAACTTCGTTATCGCCTGGGCAACCTGCTGGGCATCTGCTCGTTCGAGAATAATCGTACGTATTGGTAGATCTGCGTCGGTCACCTTATCAAGATCGGTGACCATCTGGCGAATCACCACAAGTTCTTCTTCCGGTGCTCGCACAAAGAGCACCCCTACCGTGTCATCGGCGCTCAACTGAATCTTGTTGCGTGCTGCCGGATCCCTTGATAGAAGCAATGTATCAATCGCCCTCGAAACCGAGGTAGCTGTGTTCTGGGTAAGCCTGAATATCTCGAGCGAAGATGTGTCATCAGCAATCGCCAGATCAAGCGAGGGAAGAATCTGCTCGATTTCTTCGTGCTGTTTTGATGCTGCCGTTACGAGAAGCGTGTTACTC
The DNA here is from genome assembly GCA_009827205.1 of Phycisphaeraceae bacterium. GTDB lineage: Bacteria > Planctomycetota > Phycisphaerae > Phycisphaerales > UBA1924. Next base: position 3,072 of record WUAK01000247.1, read on the forward strand.
CTCTGATCAGCAACGATGGCTGGCCTGGGCAGATCTGGATTCGATTGACGTTGTGCGTTGAATAGTTGCGTCAGTGAACGCGATAGAGATTGTGCATCTGCATACTCAAGCGGGTATCTTCTGATACCCATATGGGATTCTGCCGGGGTCTGATCAATAAGTGCTATGAACCGGTCAATTGCTGCTATCGCATCAGCTGGCGCCGATACGATCAATGATGTATTGCCTGGGCCTGCACTTACACTGATCTTGGATGAATCCATTTCTGCGACCAATTCGTCGCCACCCTGGCCTTCTATAGCGACTGTCGTCGCCCGTACTCTTCTGGCCTGACGGCCCGTCGGTGATGGCGACACAAAGTCGCGAACGCTAGCCAATGCTCTATTGGCACGAACGGTGCTCAGCGGATACACCTTGACCACTCTTGGTGAATCAGTAACAGGTTCAGCCATAGCTGCAACAAGTGGGCCGAGCGATTCGAAATCAGTGTCGTTTGCCCAGACAATCACACTGTTACTGGCTCGGTCCGGTGCCGCAGAGATTCTTCCAGTAAATCCACCTGGGTTGCTGTCACTCCTGCGGCCGATCTGCTGAGCGGTTCGCGACAATACCAATGCTACCGAATTTGGATCTATATCGTTAGGTAACCTGATCACACGTGCTCGCGAGGGCTCGCTCGGGGCCATGCTCTCGATTTCAGAAGCAAGCTTGGCCAGCCTGTCAGTCATCACAGTAGAACCGGTAACAATGAGTGCATTCGTTACCGGATCAACAGTGATCACAACATCTGGTTCTTTAGATTGAGATTCCTCTTCAGGCTGGTCGCTTCTTTCTTCTGCTAATTCTGTAGAACCTTGAGATAGGTAAGTGGCATGCACCTGGACAAGTCCCGATATGGCTTCATACACAAAGCCAGCTGGTGTGGGATTGCTACGAATGGGGAAACGGCTTCCCTGCTCAGTCCCCTTATTCAGGAGTTCATCTGTCGACATGATCTCGACACGAACTCCAGAGCGATCCTCTAGGAGTTTGCGAAGGATCTCAGCCATCTCACCAGCGGGCATACGCGATGGGTCGACATCGATTCTCCTCAGCTGTCTGCTCGTACCCATTGCAGTCGCATCAAGTTCATTAACAAGCGAGTCGATCCGTGCAAATTGATCTTCACTGGCACGAATGACAAGAGCATTTGACTGTTGGTCTACTCGTACAACTGGGGGATATGTTGCTGACGCTTCTTCCTCGAATATCGCATTGATAGTTTCCGCTATTGTGCTTGCCTCTGCGTTATTGATAGCGAGCACCCTGACGGGCCTGATAGATCTAGAGTTGTCCTGTGGAATATCGAGTTCAGCA
>WUAK01000248.1 GCA_009827205.1 Phycisphaeraceae bacterium
CAACTGGCCCGAGTTCGATCGTCTGCCACTCCACGTCAACCAAGTGTTGTTCTGGTCCGAGGATGTACTGCCGACGATGGGGCTTCAGGATCTGATCAGCTTGCTTCACCGGCACCACTTTACTCGTATTTGGCTTGCGCGATCGCTCTCATGGCGGGCGTGTCAATCTGCTACGAAGCCTTCCCAGCGTCTCATGTAGTCTATAAACACTGGCCCAAGCGCCAGCGCACTGAGTTCAGCTCCCTTGATCGGCGGCCGCTTTGGATCACCGCCCTGCTCGACGACCCGCAGCGGCCAATCAGGTGTCGTGATCGCGGCGCGACCGAGCGCCACTGCATCCGCGCCGTGGTCGAGTTGGGCGAGAGCGTCTTCCTCCGTCCAGATATTCCCAGCAGTGATCAACGGGACCTCACGAGGCAGCGCGTCACGGAACAACCGTGCCGCGTGTTCCTGTGGGCGCTTTGTAGTCATCTTCTCTGCATTCCACAATGAGATGTGGATGAAATCTGCGCCATCGTCACACATCCACCGAGCGATCTGCAGTGTCTCATCAAGGTCAATCCCCGGCAGGCCCGGGGACGATTCGGGTGAGAGTCGTACGCCGATTATGAACTCGTCGCTCACCGCCGCACGTACCGCTTGCATGCAAGAACGGATCAGGCGCGCACGGCACTCGAGTGAACCGCCCCACTCATCCGTTCTGCGATTCAGCACTGCGCTCTGAAACTGAGAGAGCAGATAGCCGTGAGCGCCGTGCAGCTCCACGCCGTCGACCCCTGCGGATTCGAGCCTTGCTGCGCCGGCGGCAAACGCGGCTATTACCCGTTCGATATCTTCCTGCGTTCCCTCGCGGATTTCCTCTCCGGGTGGCGCATCGTCCCCTGACGGGCTGCATGACCACGGGGTGGGCCGCCCATCCCCGCGCAGTGTGCGCATGCCACCATGAAAGGCCTGACCGATGAGCAGTGCACCCTCCGTACGATGCGCCTCGGCGAGTCTTCGCCATCCTGGCACGTGCAGGTTGTCGTACATTGCCAGCTCGCCGGTCCAGGCCTGACCATCTTTGGTCACGTGCGATGCACAGGTCTCGACCACCCCGAAGCCACCAGCTGCCCTGGCAACGAGGAATCCAAACTCGTCATCCGAAAGCGTGCCGTCATGGTGGCTCGCTTTGTTGGTCATTGGCGCGACCCAAATACGATTGGCGGCGGTACGCCCGTTGCGGAACGTGAGAGGCGAAAGAAGCGGGCTGGTCGAGGAAGTGGTTCGGGTCATGGTTTAGTTCTCGTACATCTCGACAGGTCACGCATCCCAGACCGGCCTACTTGAGCCCTGCTGCCAACAGAGCACGACACTTCATGATTCGATAGTTTGCTACATTGTAGTAGCAACGCACTAGCTTTCGCTCAAATGCGGTGTTGCACGGTAGGGATACCTCGATCTACTACTTCATCGGAGGCCGGGCTCCGGGGAATGCAAAGATCTATGAAGGCAGGTTGATTGTTTCATGCTTCGACCTGGCCAGTCAGATTATGTGCTCTGAACACGTATTACTGCCCTGTATAGCCTACTGGCATGCAGTATCGTTTTGGGCATCGGAGGATCTGTTTCATGTCTCTTGGAAGATACATCGCCATTCTAATCACACTGTGTCTGGTGAAAACCGCGTACGCACAAGATGACACCGACAGTAATGTGCAGTTGTTCTCACAGATCCCGATCCCGAACTTGGATCCTTCGTTTACATGGCTTGATGACCACCGTGTAGTCGCAAGAGTTGAACAATCCGACGGGACAATAGAATTTCTTGTTACGGATGCGCGCACCGGTGAGCAGCGTCAGGCATTTGATCACCAAGCCCTAGCCGGTGTTCTTTCAGATGCGCTTGAACGGCCGATCGATGACTCTCGCCTGCCGATCACGAGGGTGGGCTTGGTCAACGGGGCCTTGATTGCATTCATCGAGCCGGAGCTTCGAGTGTTTGAGATAATCGACGATGGGAGTGTTGCCGATCCATTCCCTCTCGCCGATGCGACTCCATTTTTATTACCAGTCGATAACAGAGAGTTGAGTGGCAGTGGACCAGCATCTGTTCGCTTTGTCAATCGACTTGAAAGCGAAGTCCAGCTCTACTGGCTCAGCGGCGGGCACCGACATGATTACGGAACGCTCGCAGCCGGCGGAACGCGACACCAAAATACTTTCGTTAGTCATGCCTGGATTGCTGTAGATACAGATGGTAGCGAGTACGGAGTGTTTGTCGCTGACGAAGACCCAGGCATCGCCCTTATCCACCCAGCCACACAGAGATCCGCCGACGTGCTAGGCGATATGCAAGATGAATCTATCGAGCACGAACGCAGCTGGGAAGTCACGATCGATGAGTACAACATTCTGCTTCGTGATCGGCGGACGGGCAACACAAAGCAGATTACGAGCGATGGAACGGCGGGTGATTTCTACCGGAACGACATCCACTGGTCACCAGATGGAACGAGCTTCTTTGCCATTCGTACGCGACCGTCTGAACCGCGAACGGTTCACATCGTCGAATCTTCTCCACGTGATTCGAAACAACCTGTATTGCACTCATTCCCGTATCGAAAGCCGGGTGATCCCATTGATCACCATCGCCCCGTGTTGTTTCGCGTCGATAGAGAAACGGGTGATGCAAAGAAGACCGAGATCAATAACGATCTGTTCCAGACACCTTGGTCTCTGTTTGGCGATATCACGTGGCGTCCAGATGGATCAGAAGTCGTGTTTTCGTACATTGAGCGGGGGCATCAAGTGGCTCGAGTCATCGGGGTTGACGCATCCTCAGGAGAGGCTCGCGTCCTGATCGACGAGTCGCATGAGACGTTCTTCGACTACGCACACAAGATGCACTTCGAACCTATCCGCGAGATGCGCGAAGCAATCTGGATGAGCGAACGCACGGGCTGGAACCACCTGCACCGATTCAATCTCGAGACGGGTGAACACCTGGGACCAATCACATCGGGCAGCTGGGTTCTCCGCGGTATCGAACGCGTAGATCACGAGACTGAACAGATCTGGTTTCGAGCGATGGGAGTGTATCCCGACCAGGATCCATATCATGTTCATTTCGGTCGTGTCGGATTCGACGGCCAAGGCCTCACTTGGCTGACGAGTGCCGACGGGGACCATTCGCTGCGATACTCTCCGAACGGGAGCTATCACATCGCGCGATATTCACGGTCTGATCTCGCTCCGGTGCATGAACTCCGGCGATCGAGCGACGGGAATCTACTCAAAGAACTTGTGCGTGCAGACACGGATGAGCTATCTGCCGCGGGATGGCGCCCGCCTGAGGTCTTTCATGCGAAAGGCAGGGATGGTCAAACCGATATCTGGGGTCTGATCTATAAACCGACAGATTTTTCACCAGATCGTTCTTATCCAGTTGTTGAGCAGATTTACGCGGGTCCTCACGGCAATCATGTACCCAAGGCGTTCTCTAGATGGCACCATGCACCTCGACAGGTTGCAGATCTTGGATTCATCGTTGTACAGATTGACGGCATGGGAACAAACTGGAGAAGTAAGTCATTTCATGATGTCGCCTGGAAGAATCTTGCTGATGCGGGCTTCCCAGACCGTATCGCTTGGATGCGTGAGGCTGCAAGGACACGACCCTGGATGGATCTGTCGCGGGTAGGCATCTACGGGGGCTCAGCGGGCGGGCAGAATGCAATGGCGGCGCTACTCCATCACAACGACTTCTACAAAGTTGCAGTCGCAGACTGCGGCTGTCACGACAACCGGATGGACAAGATCTGGTGGAACGAACTCTGGATGGGGTGGCCGATTGACGAAGCTGCATACGAGTCTTCTTCGAATGTAGCACATGCACACAAGCTCGAAGGAGACCTGCTCCTGATCGTTGGTGAACTCGATCGGAACGTAGATCCTGCCTCCACCATGCAGGTTGTCGATGCTCTGATCCGTGCAGATAAGAACTTCGACATGCTGGTTATACCGGGTGTGGGTCATGGAGCCGGCGACACGCCATACGGCAGGCGCCGCACACTCGACTACTTGGTTCAGAAACTCAAGTAGCTAGCCACAGACATTGGATCAGACTGAAACTGAGTTGGAACTCTGATATTTGGCATCTGTTGCATGGGGATGATGTGCAACAGACTGGATGGATGTGAGAGATGACACAAAAATTTTTCGGTCCGTTATTTGGCCTCTCTGATTCAGCCGATCGCTCCGGCTAGCCCCCAAATAGATGCTACAAGCAATCCACTACCACACACTCGCATTTCCCCCATTTACACTATTCTAGTGGCATGCTAGAAAGAATCGGCAACTTTGATGTGATTCGGGAACTTGGTCGCGGCGGGATGGGCGTGGTGTACCTTGCTCTCGACACTAGGTTGGAT
>WUAK01000249.1 GCA_009827205.1 Phycisphaeraceae bacterium
CGCTCGAAACACCGTCAGTGAGGTTCAGCGATGAACCGGCGGCTTCACCACCCTCGGCACCTTCGACTGCCGCCGCGGCGTCGCCGGCTGCATCCGTTACCTGCTCTTCTACCTCGCCGCCCTCCGGGCTGGCTTCTTGTAGCATCCACAACATGTTCGATTCCCCTTCTTGAAAGACTGTTGATGGACAGGACAATAGGGTGAAATCAGTACCTCGAACTACTCGCATAGAAGTAGATTCTTGGTGTACACAATCCCTAGTTATGGGGTATCTCAATTGAACATCTGTGTCATCATCCCAGCCGCGGGGCACTCCTCGCGTTATTTCGCGTCCGGCGCAACGAGGCACAAGCTCGACGAGGACCTCGGCGGCCGGGAAGTCATCATGCGATCCATCGAGCTCTTCGCGAACAGGGACGACGTCGACTCCATCGTCGTCGCAGGACCAAACAACGACGAGGATCTCGACGCGTTCCGCGAGCGCTACGGCCCCAAGCTGGGCTTCCTCGGAGCCAAGCTCTGCAAAGGGGGCAGGGACCACCGTTACGAGTCCGTCCAAGCCGCTCTCGAGCACGTCCCGGAGGATGCCACGCACGTCGCCGTCCACGACGCGGCCCGACCCTGCGCAAGCGAGCGTCTGATCGATCGGCTCTTCGAAGCCGCCGAGCGATTCGACGCGGTCGTGCCGGGCGTACAAGTGGGTGACACCCTCAAGCGCATCGAAGAAGCGCCCGACGCAGCCGACGAGGACCCTCTGGATGCCATCTTGGGCGAGGGCGGCAAGTCCAACGCGTCGTTCTCACGCGTGACGGGCGGGGTCGACCGCGATCAACTCGTCGCTGTCCAGACACCGCAGGTGTTCACCCGCGAACTGCTCACCCGCGCCTACGGCCAGCCCGATCTCGCCAGCACCGACGACGCCGGGCTTGTCGAGAAGCTGGGCGAGCCCGTGATGGTCATCGAGGGCGAGCGTCGCAATATCAAGATCACGACCGCCGAGGATCTCGATCTCGCAAGGCGATTCTTCGGGTCGGGCGAGAAGGGCAGAGAATCTCACAAACGCTTCTAGTCGTTTGGCACGCAACGACCTACGATCCGGGCTCATCGCCAACTGGCCGACGCCAGCCAGGCGGGTGCTCGTATCGCGCCGAACCCGGCGCCCTGCGGAGATCACGGAATGTCCCACGTCGGTGTGCACTGCATCATGGAGATCTACGGCTGCCCGCACGAGATCCTCGACGACCACGCCTTTATCCAGAGCGCCCTCAAGGACGCCGCCAAGAGAGCCGGCGCAACCTGGCTGGGCGAGGCCTCGCACCGTTTCGAGCCGCAGGGTGTCACGGCGCTGGGCCTTCTCGCCGAGAGCCACATCACCGTGCACACCTGGCCCGAGGTCGGCTACGCAGCCGCGGACTGCTTCACCTGCGGCGACCACACGATCGCCGAGGAAGCCTGCCGCCACCTCGCCCGGGCCCTGAAGGCCAACCGCAGCGAACTGGTGCGCATCCCAAGAGCATTGGGCCTGACGCCCAGCGAGGTTCAGGACGTCGACCCCGCCGAGGCGCACATGTGCACGCACACCGTTGAGGTCGAAGACTTCGTCATCGGCAGCGCGTAAAGCGAATCACATTACGATTCAGTGCATACCCCGCGGTCTATCAATCGCGGGGCTTCATTGCACATCGTGGAACAATGACACTCAGCGCATAGAGAAGGCGGAGACTCCGCTCCGCCCATCTCTCGACACGTCTGTTGTCTGGTGCGGCGACCGCCTGTCGCCGCGATTGAGATCAGATTGGTTTAGTACTGCCTGACCACGCCTCGGACGATGCCCTGGATGGTGCAGAACTTCACGCGGATCGGGTCGAAGTCTGGGTTGGCGGGCTGGAGGCGGATGTGGTCGTCTTCCTTGAAGAAGGTCTTGAGCGTGGTTGACCCGTCGGGGAGCAGCGCAACGACCTTGTCGCCGTCGCGGGCGATCTCTGTGCGTTCAACGAGCACGAAGTCGCCGTTGAGAATGCCCTCGTCCTTCATGGACTCGCCGTCGACCTTGAGCGCGAACGTCGAGTCCGACTTCTCGCCCGTGGCGCCCACGACCTCGCCCAGATCGACCTCGTCCTGGCCGGCGACGCGCTCAATCGGGTAACCAGCAGCGATCTTGCCGACCAGCGGGAACTTCAGCGGGCGAGACTCATCGGGGACGCTGATGCCGTCAGCGATCGACAAAGAGCGTGCCTTGTTCGGCTCGCGGGTGAGCGCGCCTTTTTGAATCAGCGCCTCGACGTGCTCGAACACGGTGACCTTGCTGACGCCGATCTCGTCGGCCAGCTCCTGCATCGTCGGCGAATAGCCATGACGAACCCGCCAGTCGCGGATGAGCTTGAGAATGCGAAGCTGTTTCGGAGTGAGGTTCATGGATCGGTTCCTTCTTCTGATCTGGTTCGCTTTCGCGAACCTCCAAACCCCCGACCTGAGCCGAAGGTCCCCCTCTTCTGAGACTGTCAGTTGCTGGCTCTTCCAGACGTGATGCCTGCATCACCATCTTCTCTGAAAGAGCCCGGACTGATACCAATTCTATATCGAACAAAGACCTTGTAAACAGACTACTTGGAATCGTTCTCACTTTCCGGCTTCCAGGGCCGGTCGGTACAAGAAATTTCCCGAACGAACCCCCCGGTCCTAGGCAGACCAGAGGCTCGGAATTCGATTGGTGGCTCGGCTCATCCCTTTTGAGCCCTCCCCTTAGCCATCCCACAAAAAGGCGGGCCAACCGATTCCGAAAGTCGGTCTTTGACAGCCGACCGGTAACCGACTCTCCGTTCGGGTGACAGCATAACAAAGTGTTGTTTCGATATGTAATTTCTTCCATCATGTGGACAATTTCGTCTCACACACCGAACGAGAACCAACTTTTACCAAGCTACTACCCGAATATCCATGTCCCGAGCGCACGGAAATTCCGAAGACGAACTGAAGCCTCAAGTATGGGTTTTTATCGGGCGACTGATTGTGTTATCGGACGTTTCGCGCAAGAATCAACGCGTTGAAGTCACCTTGCCACCCGAACGAGTCACAAGACCCGAGATCTCCAGCAGCGTGATCGTTTGCCCAACCGCTGCCATGTCCATCCCGGTCGCCTCGCCGATCTGGTCGAGCGTTCGGCTCTCTTTGCACGCCTCGTACACCTGCTGACCTGCTTCGCCGCCAGGGACCAAAGCTCTGGTCGCGGGTTCGTACCGTTTCGACTCGTCCGGCGCGTAGCGATCCTCGTGTGTGCCTGCGTGTGCGTGTCGCGCCGGCATCTCGAGAGCTTGCACGATGTCGCTCGGCTCGGTCACAAGTTGTGCGCCGCCCATCTTCAGCAGGTCCAGCGATCCCGCGCACGAGTCGCTGTCGATCCGACCAGGAAGCGCGAAGACCTCACGCCCGTGCTCTTCGACCGCCTGCCTAGCCGTGATGAGCGCTCCCGATTTCCGGCCCGCCTCGACCACCAAAACACCGAGCGACATGCCCGAGATGATCCGGTTGCGCGCCGGGAAGTTGCGTCCCTCCGGCGGAGCATCGCAAGGAAGCTCGCTGACAATCGCGCCGCCGCCGTCCACGATTGAATCAAAGAGCGCGAGGTTTTCAGGCGGATAGCAGTGGGAGAGGCCGCAACCGAGCACGACGATGGTTCTCCCTACTGCGTTCAGCGCGCCTCGGTGCGCCGCGGTGTCGATCCCTCGAGCGCCGCCGGAAACGATCCGGATGCCGCGCGATGCAAGCCGGCTTGCAAAGCGCTCAGACTGCTCAAGCCCGTACTGGCTGCACCTGCGCGACCCCACAATGCCCAAGGAGTACTGATCATCCGGATCGAGCTCGCCCCGGATAAAGAGCACAAGCGGACAGTCGGGCAGCGGCCTTAGCAACTGAGGGAACCCAGGCTGGTGCTGCGCGACGACCCGCACGCCCAGATCCTCTGCCTTCCGTAATTCTTTGCCGGCAAGTGACAGGGCCTTGTCGCGGTTCTTGATGACGCTTTGAGCAACAGCCGTCCCGACGCCCTCAACCTGCTCGATGTCGGATCGAGTTGCCTCAAAGACCGCAGACGCGGACCCCAGGTGTGCGATCAGCCTGCGTGATCGCACAGGCCCCAATCCGGGGATGAACGCGAGTGCAAGGTGATCAAGGGGTGGAGCCTGGATGTTCGGCATACGATAAGTATACCGAAATCTCGACTCCACGTGTCCGAACGGATCAGTGAGCTACGGTTCAAGTATGGTAATCAAGACCGCAGGGGTCGAAGTTCTCGGAACTTAGATGCCGACGAGGAGTATGAGGAAAGCGTGTTGCGATCGACCCAGCACCATCTCGGAGCCAGCCGAACCGGCGCGGTCAGCAGGACATTTGTCATGCTGCTCGCGGGTGGTGTGCTTGCTCTGGCGCTG
>WUAK01000250.1 GCA_009827205.1 Phycisphaeraceae bacterium
CCCAGCAGAACGCCGGAAACGCCGAGGAACTCGCATCGGCTGCTCAGGAAACCGCCGCCGAGGTCTCACAGCTTCGCAGCCTCGTCAACCAGTTCAAAATCAAAGGGACTTCCGAGAGCAGCACCAACACTCCGGTAGCTGTTGGCGCACCCAACACCGCCGAAACCAACAACTCGGCCCCCGCCGTCAAGCCATCGGTCCCGCAGAACCCGACCGAAGTCGATTTCATGGAGTTCTGATCCACGGACCATCTCACGCACTCCAACCCCCGGTGAATCACCGGGGGTTTTTTCGTGCGCCAAGCGGCGTGCGTGCCCCGCACATACGATCTTCGCATGGCCCGCAGAGTGATCCAAGACAAATACTTCAAGAGAGCCAAAGAAGACGGCTACGTCGCGCGGTCCGCATACAAACTCAAGGAACTGCAGCAGCGGTACGAGCTCGTCCCCAGGGGAGGCCGGGTGCTCGATCTCGGCTGCGCCCCAGGCTCGTGGATGCAGGTCGAGGCGGAGATCACAGGCAAGTCCGGTGTCATCGTGGGTGTGGACCTCAAACCGGTCGAGGTCAGTCTGAAATGCAAACATCACACCATCAAAGGTGATATCAACGAGCTCGATACCGATTTGCTCAAGGAACTGGCCGGCGGTGACTTCGACACGGTGCTCTCGGATATCGCACCCAACACATCGGGCCACGGCGACGATCTCCGCTCTGCGCACCTGTGCAGAGACGTCCTGCACATCGCCGAGCACACACTCCGCCCGGGCGGCAGGCTCGGCATGAAAATATTTGACGGCTCCGAGTTTCAGGATGTCCTCAAGGAAACCCGTGAACTCTTTCAGCAAGCCAAGAGCTACAAACCCAAAGCAACACGCGATGTGTCGCGTGAGACGTACATCGTCGCCCGTAATTTCCGTGGTCTGAGGGTCCGGTCGTGACGCTGCTCGACCCACTCAGCGCGATCGTCGCGTTCACGATCGCAGCCCCGTTACTTGTGCTGCTCTACTTCTTGAAGCTGCGCCGTCGGCGGCTCAGGGTTGGCTCGACACTGCTCTGGCAGCGCGCTGTTCAGGATCTGCAGGTCAACGAGCCTTTCCGTTGGCTGAGAGTCTCATCGCTTCTTTTCCTTCAGCTTCTTGCGCTCGCGCTCATGGCGCTTGCCCTTGGAAGGCCCGCTATCCCGGGCGCGGGTGTCTCGGGTGACAGAGTCGTGCTCATCATCGATCGTTCCGCATCTATGAATGCACGCGACGGCTACACAGGGGGCACGCGGTTCGAAGAAGCAATCGACTCAGCACGGTCTGCCATCGAGGATCTCAATCCTGGTACGAGTGTCCAGATCCTTTCGTTCGCCGCCCAGCCACAGATCAGGCTCGCACCTACAACCGACCACAACGCCGCGATCCGCGCGCTCGAACAGATCTCCCCCACCGATCAGCCAGGAAATCTCGCTTCGGCTATCGAGCTCGCAGAGAACGTCGTCGTGTCACCCGCGTCGGAGGAAGCAAATCCGACACCGCCCAGCGTGATCCTGCTTTCTGATGGCGGTGGTTCCTCTAGCGACATCGCTCTCGCCGGCGCCGACATCGAGTTTCGCAGAGTGGGACCGCCCGCAGCGGATTCATACGACAATCTCGGCATCACGCATCTGAATATCTCCAGCGACTACGACGACCCATCGCTCTCGCGGGTCTTTCTGCGCATCCAAAACGCCTCAAAGACCGATGTAGCCGCGACGATCACGCTCCGCGCAGGCGAAATCGAGATCGCTCGCAGCGCGGTTCGGGTCCCGGGCGCAACAGCCGAGAGCCTTGGCACTCAGACCGTGACATTCGAACTCGATCGGGGTTTCGCCGGAGCCATCTCCGCAACGATCAACCGCGAAGACCTGCTCGAAGCAGACAACACCGTGCACGCGATCGTTGCTCCGGCAGCCAAACCCGGCGTCGTCCTCGTCACACCGGACGACGATGGATCTCTCGACTGGGTTGTCCGCAACGCACTCGAAGAAATGGACCTGGCCAACCTCCGGACGATTTCGGAAGCACGCGCGGGGGAGATTCTCTCGGGTGGATCACAACTGGGAGCGGACATCGTCGTGCTCGACCGAGTCGATTTCCCCGAGGGGCTACGAAGCGACACAATTTCGTTCGCTGCAGATCTGCCGGGAGTGAGGCACCGCACAGCCGAAGACGGCAGCGACAGGTTTACGTCATGGTCTCGCGCCCACCCGGTCATGCGAAGTCTCGCGCTCGACGGCATCAGGATCTCAAACCCTGCTTGGTTCGAATTTGAAGAGAGCACGGGCGTCAGCGAACTCGCATCGGGGACAAGAGGGCCTGCAATTCTGCTCACATCAAGTCAGGGCAGGCGACATCTCGGTGTCGCGTTCAAGCCCGCCGACACGAACTGGCCGCTTGAGATCTCGTTCTATCTGTTTCTGGCGCAGGCGATCGAGCACTTCACGTTCGACGCGGGAGCCGGCAACGGCGCATTTGCGACCACATCAACCCGAGCAACGGTCGAGTACTCAGGCTCTTCGGGCGAGATCTCGCTTGCGGGTCCAGCCGAGCTGCGGGCACGCGTTCTGCAGGGCGGCGACGGCCAGCCAGGCCGGGTGTCGCTCGGCATCCCCGAACGCGCCGGTATCTACACAGACCGTTCGGGGAACCCCGTGCTGGCTGTGAATATGGTGTTAAGCGGTGAATCAGGCATCGCAACTGCTGATACAGTCCGTGTCGGGGGTCGGCGTGTGATCGCCGGCGGTTCAGCAGACGGGCACAGAGAGGTCTGGCACTGGTTCGTGATTGTCGCTGCGTGCGTCCTCACCATCGAGTGGATCGTCTTTGCGGAAAGGATGCGGGCATGAACGAGTATCCGGATCACAGCACTCTCTCAAGACGCCGCCTGCTCGGACTCGGGGCGACTGGAGCCGTCGCAGCGACATTGCCAGCAAGCGTCATCGCCCAGCGGCCGCCCGCGCCAGACTGGCCAAAGCCCAAGCAACCCGTCCGAAACATCATCTTCATGGTCAGCGACGGCATGAGCATGGGTGCCTTCACGCTCGCCGAGATGATGCGAAAGCACAAAGGCATGGGTCCATCCCACTGGCGCATGCTCTGGGATAAGCCTGGTGTCAGACGCGCGACGTGCATGACCCACTCAGCAGACGGCTGGGTCACCGACTCCGCCGCAGCTGGTTCGGCGTGGGGCTGCGGGGAACACATCAACAACCGCGCCATCAACTACACGCCCGACGAGCGTACACCGGAACCCATCCACATCACCGCGCAGAAGCTCGGCAAAGCCACTGGTCTCGTCGCGACCTCGCGCATCACTCACGCCACACCTGCGTCATTTATCGCGAACGTTCCGACTCGAGATCTCGAAGATGCAATCGCAGAGCAGATCCTCGATCGTAATGTCGATGTGGCGCTCGGGGGCGGCGCCAAGCACTTCCCGGCCGAACTACTCGCCAAGCACCCGGACGTAACCCTCGCTCGCTCACTGGCGGACCTCAACGCCGCGGCAAACAAGACCGGCAGACTCCTCGGACTCTTCCACGACGACCACTGCCACTATGAGCTCGACCGACCCGCTGACCTGCCTTCACTGCGTCAGATGGCCGAGGTCGCGCTGAAGAAACTTGAAAACAGCAATACCGGCTTCGTTCTGCAGATCGAGGGCGCCCGAATCGACCACGCTGCGCACGACAACGACGCCGCGGGCATGATCTTCGATCAGATCGAGTTCGATGAGACCGTCGGTGCCGTGGCTAAGTGGGCCGAAGATCGCGACGACACGCTCATCATCGTCACGACCGACCACGCGTGCGCCAACCCCGGTCTGACCTACTACGCCGAGTCAGGGAACAAGTCGTTCGACAAACTCTCAAAAGCCACGCGCAGCTTTGAGTGGATCACCCAAGAGTTTAAGAAGTCGGATAAGTCTATCGACTCGCTCGCCTCGATCATCGAAACTGCGACGAGCATCCGCCTCGATGAGAACGAACTCGCCACACTGGGCAAAGCAGCATTCGAGCGCCAGCCGATCGACGCGTTTGATATCGCCAACGGCAGCCTCATGACGCTCGGCGCATTGCTCGCAAACCACACGGGCGTCGCGTTCTTGAGCCCGAACCACACCGCTGACTATGTCGAGGTCACCGCGCTCGGTCCGGGATCGGAAGAGATGCCCGCGTTCATCGACAACATCCACCTGCACTCGATGATGCTCGCAGCGATGGATACGAGAGTGCCGGACTAACGACCGACGCCGCCCCACTGCGTCAGATCGATCGCCGCCCGCCCGCATGATCCCTGCCAGGGGAGCATGGGTCGGGGCCAGGCCGACCGTCTGTCTAGGGCGTCAAAGTGCTCAAGCCCGAGACGGAGCAGCTTGCCGTCATTCTC